>NZ_JBNNVQ010000173.1:0-6105 GCF_050280625.1 Pseudomonas sp. NPDC089569 | reverse complement strand
TCGGCCCGCACGCCCGCGCCCCACGAAACTTGCAGGCAGTGCGTCAACAGGGTTTCGATGTGCTGCAGGGTGCGCTCTTTCGGTGGCGGCGTGGTCAGCGGGTGATCCGCCTTGTACGGGCCTTCCGGCATGTTGCGCAGGCACTGGTCGATGATCCGCACGCTCTGGCGCATCTCCTCGACGCGGACCATGCAGCGGTCATAGGCATCGCCGTTGGCGGCCAGCGGTACTTCGAACTCGAAGTTCTCGTAGCCCGAATATGGGCGCGCTTTACGCAGGTCGAAGTCGCAACCGGTCGAACGCAGGCCCGCACCGGTGACACCCCATTCCAGGGCTTCTTTGCGCAATCCGGTCGTCCTGGTCCAGTCGTTGTCGATATCCCGAAAGACATGACTAACCCGGCCGAGAAATACGAATACGTATTCCCGAAAAAAGCCAAGTTGCGCTCCTACAGCCCGGCCGTTCGCGGTCATTCCGGGCAAATTCGCAAAGCGGCAGAAATGCTCCTGGCGGCCAAGCGCCCTGTGTTGTACTCGGGCGGCGGCGTGATCCTCGGCGGTGGTTCCGCACCACTGACCGAACTGGCGAAGATGCTCAATCTGCCGGTGACCAATACCCTGATGGGCCTCGGTGGTTTCCCTGGCACCGACCGTCAGTTCATCGGCATGCTCGGCATGCACGGCAGCTACACCGCCAACCTGACGATGCACCATGCTGACGTGATCCTTGCCGTCGGCGCACGTTTTGATGACCGCGTCATCAACGGCGCGTCGAAGTTCTGCCCGAACGCCAAGATCATTCACATCGACATCGACCCGGCTTCGATTTCCAAGACCATCAAGGCTGACGTGCCAATCGTTGGGCCGGTCGAGAGCGTTCTGACCGAAATGGTCGCAATCCTCAAGGAGATCGGCGAGACCCCGAACAAGGAGTCCGTTGCCAGCTGGTGGAAGCAGATCGATGAGTGGCGCGGTGATCGTGGCCTGTTCCCGTATGACAAGGGTGACGGCAGCAAGATCAAACCGCAAACCGTGATCGAAACCCTGTGCGAAGTGACCAAGGGCGATGCCTTTGTTGCTTCCGACGTGGGCCAGCATCAGATGTTCGCGGCGCAGTACTACCGTTTCAACAAGCCCAATCGCTGGATCAACTCCGGCGGCCTGGGCACCATGGGCTTCGGTTTCCCCGCAGCCATGGGCGTCAAGCTGAGCTTCCCGGATGCCGACGTTGCCTGTGTAACGGGTGAAGGCAGCATCCAGATGAACATTCAGGAACTGTCGACCTGCATGCAATACGGCCTGCCGGTGAAGATCGTCAACCTGAACAACGGTGTGCTGGGCATGGTTCGCCAATGGCAGGATATGAGCTACGGCAGCCGTCACTCGCACTCCTACATGGAGTCGCTGCCGGACTTCGTCAAGCTGGCTGAAGCCTATGGTCATGTGGGCATCCGCATCACCGACCTGAAGGATTTGAAGTCGAAGCTCGAAGAGGCCTTCGCCATGAAGGATCGCCTGGTGTTCCTGGATATCCAGGTCGATACCAGCGAGCACGTCTATCCGATGCAAATCAAAGACGGCTCGATGCGCGATATGTGGCTGAGCAAGACGGAGCGTACTTAATCATGCGGCACATTATTTCCTTGCTTCTGGAAAACGAACCTGGCGCCCTGTCTCGCGTGGTTGGCCTGTTCTCGCAGCGTAACTACAACATCGAAAGCCTGACCGTGGCGCCAACCGAAGACCCGACATTGTCGCGTCTGACGCTGACCACTGTCGGGCACGATGAAATCATCGAGCAGATCACCAAGAACCTGAACAAGCTGGTCGAAGTGGTCAAGCTGGTCGATCTTTCGGAAAGTGCTCACATCGAGCGCGAACTGATGTTGGTCAAGGTCAAGGCCACTGGCGCCCAGCGCGCCGAGATCAAGCGCACCACCGATATTTACCGTGGACAGATCGTCGATGTCAGTGCCAGTGTGTATACCGTTCAATTGACCGGTACCAGTGACAAGCTCGACAGCTTCATCCAGTCCATTGGCACCGCATCGATTCTGGAAACCGTCCGCAGTGGCGTCACCGGGATTGCCCGCGGCGACAAAGTACTCAGCATCTAAACCAAATTAGCGAATGGCCTGAACGGCCTGGATATATAGGGGTATTTCATGAAAGTTTTCTACGATAAAGACTGCGACCTGTCGATCATCCAGGGCAAGAAAGTTGCCATCATCGGCTACGGTTCCCAGGGCCACGCTCAAGCGTGCAACCTGAAAGACTCCGGTGTTGACGTTACCGTTGGTCTGCGCAAGGGCTCGGCCACTGTTGCCAAGGCCGAAGCTCACGGCCTGAAAGTGACCGACGTTGCTACTGCTGTCGCGGCTGCGGATCTGGTCATGATCCTGACCCCGGACGAGTTCCAGTCCCAGCTGTACAAAAACGAAATCGAGCCGAACATCAAGAAGGGCGCAACCCTGGCCTTCTCCCACGGCTTCTCGATCCACTACAACCAGGTTGTGCCGCGTGCCGACCTCGACGTGATCATGATCGCGCCGAAGGCTCCTGGTCACACCGTACGTTCCGAGTTCGTGAAGGGTGGCGGTATTCCTGATCTGATCGCGATCTACCAGGATGCTTCGGGCAATGCCAAAAACGTTGCGCTGTCCTACGCTGCTGGCGTTGGCGGTGGCCGTACCGGCATTATCGAAACCACTTTCAAGGACGAGACTGAAACCGACCTGTTCGGCGAGCAAGCCGTTCTGTGTGGTGGTACCGTCGAGCTGGTAAAAGCCGGTTTCGAAACCCTGGTTGAAGCTGGCTACGCGCCGGAAATGGCTTACTTCGAATGCTTGCACGAGCTGAAGTTGATCGTTGACCTCATGTACGAAGGCGGTATCGCCAACATGAACTACTCGATCTCCAACAACGCTGAATACGGCGAGTACGTGACTGGTCCTGAAGTGATCAACGCCGAATCCCGTCAGGCCATGCGCAACGCCCTGAAACGTATTCAGGACGGCGAATACGCCAAGATGTTCATCAGCGAAGGCGCGACCGGCTATCCTTCGATGACCGCCAAGCGTCGTAACAACGCTGCTCACGGTATCGAAATCATCGGCGAGCAACTGCGCTCCATGATGCCGTGGATCGGTGCCAACAAGATCGTCGACAAAGCTAAAAACTAAGTCTGACGCTTGTACAAAAAAACGCGGCCCAGGCCGCGTTTTTTCGTTTGAAAGACCGGTTCTGGTATAAAGCTGCATCATTTGCGATGCGAACTGGTGTCGCAGTCATCTGTCGAAACTTTCCACCCCGTTGCAAGGTATTGTCCATGAGCGAACGTCCCGAAGAGCCAAATCAGGCCTCTGACGCCGAAAGCCTGCTACCCATCGATGAGCATGTCGAAGAAGGGCATGACGCTGAAGGCCGTAAAGTCCGGCATCGTGGCATCTATCTTCTGCCGAATTTGTTTACTACCGCGAACCTGTTTGCAGGGTTCTATTCCATCATCAACTCGATGAGCGCTCAGAGCGCATTGAGCGCAGGTGATTCGGCGGGGGCAAGCAAGTATTTTGCTTTTGCTGCCATTGCCATTTTCGTCGCCATGGTGCTTGACGGCCTTGATGGTCGCGTCGCCCGTATGACCAATACCCAGAGCGCCTTTGGTGCCGAGTACGACTCTCTTTCGGACATGGTTGCCTTTGGTGTGGCGCCGGCATTGCTGGCGTTCGGCTGGGCCCTGGGTGACATGGGCAAGGTTGGCTGGATGGTCGCCTTCATCTATGTAGCGGGTGCGGCATTGCGTCTGGCGCGTTTCAACACCCAGGTCGGCACGGCCGACAAGCGTTATTTCATCGGTCTGGCCAGTCCCGCGGCAGCCGGTGTGGTGGCGGGGATCGTCTGGGCGTTCAGCGATTACGGTATTCAGGGCTCCAAGATGTCCTTCCTGGTGGCGTTGATGGTAGCCGCGGCGGGCATGCTGATGGTCAGCAACATCAAGTACAACAGTTTCAAGGAACTGGACCTGAAAGGGCGGGTGCCCTTTGTGGCGATTTTAGCCGTGGTTCTGGTGTTTGCCGTAGTGTTCAGCGATCCACCGCGGATTCTGCTGCTGGTTTTTCTTGCCTATGCAGCATCGGGTCCGGTGCAGTACTTGTTACATCTTCGTCGCCGCAAAAACGTCGAGTGATGTAATTTCCCTCATACTCCGCAGTCTGTTGGTGCATCTGTTCTCCAATACTGCGGAGTAGCCATGCTGATCAAGTTCCCGAAGGCATCCGATTGCCGTGAGGCGGATGTCACGCCTGAATCCCTCTATCTTTCCCGGCGCCACGTAATGGGTGCGGCTGCGGCCGGCTTGGTCGTGAGTAGTCTGCCGCGATGGGCGGCTGCAGATGAAACCGCGCGCTATGCGGATGTCGAGCCTGGCAAGGCGCCTTCCTGGTTCAGCGAAAAGCTGCCTTCCGCCAAGTGGGGGGCGGTTAGCATTGAAGGTGAGGCAGTCACACCCTTCAAGGATGCTACCCACTACAACAACTTCTATGAGTTCGGCACCGACAAGGGTGACCCGGCTGCCAACGCTGGTGCGCTGAAGACCGAACCGTGGACCGTGGTGGTGGATGGGGAGGTGGGGAAACCCGGGCGATATGCGCTGGAGGACTTCATGAAACCCTATCAGTTGGAGGAGCGCATTTACCGTCTTCGTTGTGTGGAGGCATGGTCGATGGTTATCCCCTGGATGGGCTTCCCTATTTCGACTTTGCTCGGTCAGGTAGAGCCGACGTCAAAAGCCAAATTCATTCGCTTCGAAACACTGCAGGATCCGACGAGCATGCCGGGGCAGCGCTCTGGTTTTGCATTGATCGACTGGCCTTATGTGGAAGGGCTGCGACTGGATGAGGCCATGAATCCTTTGGCGATCCTCGCGGTGGGGATGTACGGGCGTGAACTGCCGAATCAGAACGGGGCACCGCTACGTTTGGTAGTGCCGTGGAAATACGGATTCAAAAGTATCAAATCCATCGTCCGGATCAGCTTGGTCAGTGAGCAGCCCAAAACGACCTGGCAGAGCATCGCTTCGGATGAATATGGCTTCTACGCCAATGTGAATCCGACGGTTGATCACCCTCGATGGACGCAGGCGCATGAGCGGCGCCTGCCCAGTGGGCTGTTCAAACCGAATGTGCGCGACACGCAAATGTTCAACGGCTATGCAGATGAGGTCGCTTCTCTATATGCAGGGCTCGACTTGCGGAAGAACTACTGATGCGATATCCGCTTTGGCGTAGTGGAGTTTTCGTTGCTGCAATGGTGTGGCCATTGCTTTGGTTGTATCAGGCCTGGGAGGACGCGCTGGGACCTGACCCCGGCAAAGTGTTGGTTGATCGGCTGGGGTTGGGGGCACTTGTTTTGCTGCTCATTACATTAAGCATGACGCCACTGCAGAAACTCGCTGGTTGGGCGGGGTGGATTGTTGTTCGGCGGCAGCTGGGCCTTTGGTGCTTCACATTCGTCGTTCTCCATTTGAGTGCCTACCTGGCATTCATTCTTGGGTTTGATTGGTCGCAATTGGGTGTTGAGCTGCGCAAACGGCCGTACATCATTGTCGGGGCACTGGGCCTTTTGTGTTTGTTGGCGTTGGCAGTGACTTCGAATCGATACAGTCAGCGTCGATTGGGTGTGCGTTGGAAGAAGCTGCATCGTCTGACTTATGTCGCTCTTGGGCTTGGATTGCTTCATATGCTCTGGATAGTGCGCGCCGATTTGAAGGAGTGGGTGGTCTATGCCTCTATAGGTGCGTTGCTGTCAGGGCTGCGGCTACCGCCAATAGCTCGTCGAATCCCGCGTTTGATGGTTGAAAAGGGCTCTTCTGCCAAAAAGACGTAATTAATGGTTGACGGCAGATTTCAGATCTCTATAATTCGCCCCACTTCCGGCGCAGTCGAAACGGAAAACTCCTTGCAAAGCAATGAGTTAAGCGAGTTTTCGGCAGCAAGCGGCTTCAGGTCATCGAGGCTGAAAGGAAGTTGAAAAAGAGGTGTTGACAGCAGCGAGTAACGCTGTAGAATTCGCCTCCCGCTGACGAGAGATCGACAGCGCAAGTGGTTGA
>NZ_JBNNVQ010000172.1:5441-6230 GCF_050280625.1 Pseudomonas sp. NPDC089569 | reverse complement strand
GAAGAGCATCGCGACCAGATAGAATTTGGCAGAGAGCCGCAAGCGGGCGCTACCTGTAGGTAGCATGCCGGACTCGAACGGTTCGTTTTTGCTGCGGCCCCAGGCTTTTGACCCGAGGAGGCTGGAAACACCGAGCATGAAGGCGCAGAGGCCGACGACGCCTAGAAGGAAAATGGCAAAGCCCCAGTTGTGGGCCATGAGTCCTGTCGCTTCGGGCATGCTGGTAATCCTTAACAGAGAGCAAAGGTCTCTGAGCTTGAAAAGTAATAACGCAGTGACGATATGTCGCAGCAATCGATCCCGCTGATTTTATGGCTAAACACCCGGCAAGTAAAATTCCTATAGCGAAATTATTTATAGGAATAAGGACATGGCGAACCCCAAAAAGCCCTGCAGGCCTTGTGTTGCCTGCATTAGGCGGCATTTTGCCAATTATGTTTTGTAGAGCGCGTAACGAACGATGATTTTTCTAAATGATAATCAATATTGTTTGGCGCGCTTTTTAAACTGATGATTCGTTAAGTTTGCAGGAAGTTGTTTTATATGAGTGTTACTGCAAGTAGCGTCAGTCCTCGTTTTATCCATTTTTCGTGATCGCAAGCTGCTCCGGGTCAATGTTTTCCCTCGGACATCGCCACCCCTCTGTAGGAGCCAGGCTCGCCGGCGAACAACGATGACGCGGTGCGACAGATACACCGCAGTGCCCCGTTCGTTGTAGGAGCCAGGCTTGCCGGCGAAGAGCGATGACGCGGTGCGTACAGATACACCGCATTGTCCCGTTCGCGGGCA
>NZ_JBNNVQ010000172.1:0-5344 GCF_050280625.1 Pseudomonas sp. NPDC089569 | reverse complement strand
GCAAGCCTCGCTCCTACAGGCGAAGAACGATGACGCGGTGCGTACAGATACACCGCATTGTCCCGTTCGCGGGCAAGCCTCGCTCCTACAGGCGAACAACGATGACGCGGTGCGTACAGATACACCGCAGTGCCCCATTCGCGGGCAAGCCTCGCTCCTACAGGCGAAGAACGATGACACGGTGTGACAGATGCGCCTTGGCTTCTTGTTCGCGGGCAAGTCGGATCGCCGCCCGCTCGCTCCTACGAAAAGGGCAGGGTAAATCCAGTGCAAAAAAAACGCCCCGAACCAGTCGGGGCGTCATTTGTGCAGCGCTGCGGTTAGTTTTGCATCCGGTCCGCAGCGGCCGTTGACTCAGGCGAAGCGGATCAGTGGAACTGCTCTTCTTCGGTCGAGCCGGTCAGGGCTGTTACCGAAGAAGCGCCACCCTGGATCACGGTGGTCATGTCGTCGAAGTAGCCGGTGCCCACTTCCTGCTGGTGCGCCACGAAGGTGTAACCCTTGGCGGCGTCGGCGAATTCCTGCTCTTGCAGCTTCACGTAGGCGGTCATGTCGTTGCGGGCGTAGTCGTGCGCCAGGTTGAACATGCTGTGCCACATGTTGTGAATGCCGGCCAGGGTGATGAACTGGTGCTTGTAGCCCATGGCGGACAGTTCGCGCTGGAACTTGGCGATGGTCGCGTCGTCCAGGTTTTTCTTCCAGTTGAAGGAAGGCGAGCAGTTGTACGACAGCAGTTGATCCGGGTATTCCTTTTTGATCGCTTCGGCGAAGCGGCGGGCTTCTTCCAGGTCCGGCTTGGCGGTTTCGCACCAGATCAGGTCGGCGTACGGAGCGTAAGCCAGGCCGCGGGCGATTGCCTGGTCCAGGCCAGCGCGTACTTTGTAGAAGCCTTCCTGGGTGCGTTCGCCAGTCACGAAAGGCTGGTCGTACGGGTCGCAGTCAGAAGTCAGCAGGTCGGCGGCGTTGGCGTCGGTACGCGCCAGGATGATGGTCGGCGTACCGGCGACGTCGGCGGCCAGACGGGCAGCGACGAGCTTTTGCACGGCTTCCTGGGTTGGAACCAGTACCTTGCCACCCATGTGGCCGCATTTTTTCACGGAAGCCAGCTGGTCTTCGAAGTGAACGCCGGCAGCGCCTGCCTCGATCATGCTCTTCATCAGCTCGTAGGCGTTCAGTACGCCGCCGAAACCGGCTTCGGCGTCAGCCACGATCGGTGCGAAGTAGTCGATGTAGCCAGCGTCGCCCGGGTTTTTGCCGGCTTTCCACTGGATCTGGTCGGCGCGACGGAATGCATTGTTGATGCGCTTGACCACGGTTGGAACGGAGTCCACCGGGTACAGCGACTGGTCCGGGTACATCGATTCGGCGGAGTTGTTGTCCGCAGCCACTTGCCAGCCAGACAGGTAGATTGCCTGGATACCGGCCTTGACTTGTTGCACAGCCTGGCCGCCAGTCAGGGCGCCCATGCAGTTGACGAAATCTTTCTCCGGGCGGAAGGCTGGCTTGGCACCCTGGGTGACCAGGTTCCACAGCTTTTCGGCGCCCATTTTTGCAAAGGTGTGCTCAGGTTGAACCGAGCCACGCAGACGGACGACGTCAGCAGCGGAGTAAGTGCGTGTCACGCCTTTCCAGCGCGGGTTTTCAGCCCAGTCTTTTTCGAGGGCTGCAATTTGCTGTTCGCGTGTCAGTGCCATGGGAGATAAACCTCGTCGCGTCTTTATGAAAAGTTGTTCTGCGGTGGAAAATTCCTGCGCTCGCTGACCAGAGGCTTAAGCGGTCAAGTCGGATTCGGCGGGGAGGGCGACGGGATGAACGATCGGCTCGAGGGGAAAGTGAGCAGGTAAAGGCGGACTGCGGGCGCATTCGGGCGTCGTGGGCCTTGGTACGAACATCAGTGTGGTGCCGGGTTACCTAATTACGCTTCCGTCCCTCGGGACAACTTCGTTCCAGTCGACAACCTCGTCAAACACACCTTGTGGGCGGTACAGACACGAAGCGGCTCGCGGGGTAGGTGCGAACATCGCCTCGAAGGCCCTTGCCAGGGCCCCTGATTAGCGGGAGCGAGGCCATCATGCCTTTGCTTTTTTGCCTCGTCAAACATTTTGTAGTGCTTTTTTTCGAGCACTACATCTTTGGTCTAATACGACTCGGCAGTCAGTTTTCGGTGCTTTAGTCCAGGGCGTCGACTTTCACCCGCAAAGTCATGTCATTGCGGCTCTGGGTCGAATAACTGCGGGTCATGCCCTGTTTGTCGGCCTGGGTCTGGCCATTCACCCCGGCCAGCAGGATCCATTCGCCGAGGCGGCCTGTGACGGTTGTGTCGGTACTTTGTACGTTCACTACATCCGGACGTTCCTGGCTCATCCGGTCACGGTTGGTACTGATCGACAGGTGAACGATATCGCCCGTGACATTGGCGGTGACGTAAAAACCCTGGGTGACATTGCGGTATTCAGTCTGGCTGCGCAGGTCGCCGTACGAGTCGATCTGGGTGCTGGTCAGCGGTACGCTCTGGCCGACCTGGATCAGCGTCGGCATGCCGTCAGTGGCCTGTATTTGCTGGATGCCACCGTCACGGCTGTCGGTGCTGTGACTGATGATTCGAGTCTGGCCTGGCTTGGCGCCATTGATCGAGTAACCCTGATCGCCCTGGACGTTGTTTTCATTGGTGTCGACAGTAATCAGCAATCGCTTTGGCGCAACGTCGAGTTGGCCGATCAGGGTTTTAAGTTCGTCGATTTTGCGCTGATCGGCGTTGACGATGAGCTGATTGCCGTAGGCGCTGACCTGGCCGTCCTTGCCGATGAAATCCTGCGCCATCGGTAGCATGTCGGCGCTGGTGTGGTAGCTCAGCGGCACGATTTCTGTCGCCGCCATGGCCGAAAAGCTGCAGGTCACCAGCAGTGTGGTGAGCAGGGTGCGTAGGGACATATCCGTTATCTCCGACTTCTGTGATCTGTCTGTAGGAGCGAGCAAGCTCGCGATGGTCGTTAACGATGACGCTGGGTGCCTGGATGTCCACGGCGTCTGGGAGTCCATCGCGAGCTTGCTCGCTCCTACAGGGAAAGAGTGATCTCTTGATATTGCCAGTTTGTCGGCCTGGGGTGGGGTTAGTTGAATCCTAGACAGCAAAACGCCCCGGCATTGGAAAATGACGGGGCGTTTTGGGAGCAACTACGTACCGTAGGAGCGAGCGGTGCGGCGATCCGACTTGCCCGCGAAGGCGGCACCTCGGTCTCAGGTCGAGTGCCGCACCATGTCCACATGGGGAATGCCGGCTTCCAGGAATTCCTCGCTGACCATGTTGAAGCCCAGGCGCTCATAGAACGCCGTGGCTTGCACCTGGGCGCTGAGCATCTGTTGCTTCAGCCCGCGTTTCTCGGCTTCGCCGATCACCGCCTGCATCAGCGCATCGCCGACTTTCAGGCCGCGCCAGTCCTTGAGCACCGAGACCCGGCCGACATGGCCGTCAGGCAACAGGCGTGCGGTACCGATCGGAAAGTCGCCTTCAAGTGCCAGGAAATGCACGGCCGTCACATCATCGGCATCCCATTCCAGTTCAGGTGGAACGGATTGCTCGGCGACGAACACCGCTTCACGAATGCGCCGGATCTCGGCGTTATCCTTCTGCCAGTCTGCGACACGTACGTGAATCTTATTCATCGGCGAACCCCAGGCTTCCTTGCTTGACCAGTTCGCACAGCAGGCAGCGGCCATCTTCGTCGCTCAGCCATGGGCCGAGGTTGTCGATGTGCAGGGCGTCGGCGGCGCAGATCATTTTCAGCAGTTCGCGCAGTTTGCCCGGCAGGTAGCGGCTTTGTCCGCTGGCAAACAGCAGAAGGTCGTCGTCGACTTCCGACCAGGCCAGGCGTGCACTCGGGTTGCGGATCAGGATGGCGCCGTTTTCCAGGCTGCCGAGCAGGTCTTCTTCTTCCAGTTCCTCGCCTGCCACCAGTTCCGGGTAGCGTGGCTCGGTCATGAACTGGCCGAACCAGGTCAGCAGCATGCGCTCGTCGCTCATGTGTTCGGCCAGCAGGCTTTTCAGGCGATCGAGGGCATCGTGCTGGATCTGGTGCGGATCAACCGCCGGCAGAGCGTCGGCGTCGGTGTAGCGCTCTTCGTCCGACAGGTACTGGCTCAGGAAGTCGGTGAAGTGCGTCAGCACTTCGGCGGCGCTCGGTGCGCGGAAGCCCACCGAATAGGTCATGCAGTCGTCTTCTGCGATGCCGTAGTGGGCCAGGCGTGGCGGCAGGTAGAGCATGTCGCCCGGTTCCAGCACCCATTCGGCCGTCTCTTCGAACTCGGCGAGGATGCGCAGGTCCGCGTGTTGTATCAGCGGGCTTTCGGTGTTGCACATCTGGCCGATTTTCCAGTTGCGCTTGCCCTGGCCTTGCAGCAGGAACACGTCGTAGTTATCGAAGTGCGGGCCGACGCTGCCGCCAGGCGCGGCGAAACTGATCATCACGTCGTCGATTCGCCAGCTCGGCAGAAAGCGGAAGTGCTCCAGCAACTCGCTGACTTCCGGTACGAACTGGTCAACGGCTTGCACCAGCAGGGTCCAGTCGCGCTCCGGCAATTTGCTGAATTCGTCCTCGGCGAACGGGCCGCGGCGCAATTCCCATGGGCGTTCGCCGTGTTCGATCACCAGGCGCGATTCGACTTCCTCTTCGAGTGCCAGGCCTGCCAGTTCGTCGGCATCGATCGGGCTCTCGAAGTCAGGGATTGCCTGACGGATCAGCAGTGGTTTTTTCTGCCAGTAGTCGCGCAGGAATTCTCGCGCCGTGATGCCGCCCAGAAGTTGAAGAGGAGTGTCAGGATTCATGTGTAACCTATTGAAAAAAAGCACTTTTCATACGGGAATAAAAACGCCCGGCGCGGCCGGGCGTCTTGAAAGGGTCTTGCAGTCGATCAGATGCGCTTGGCTTGTGCCACGGCGTTGCCGATGTAGTTCGCCGGGGTGAGCAGTTTCAGCTCGGCCTTGGCGGCGGCCGGCATGTCCAGTGCGTCGATGAAAGTTTGCAGCGCTTCGGGGCTGATGCCCTTGCCGCGAGTCAGCTCTTTCAGCTTTTCGTACGGGTTTTCAATATTGTAGCGACGCATCACGGTCTGGATCGGCTCGGCCAGAACTTCCCAGCACGCATCCAGGTCTTCGGCGATTTTCTGTGCGTTCAGTTCCAGCTTGCTGATGCCCTTGAGGCTGGCTTCGTACGCGATCACGCTGTGGGCGAAGCCTACGCCGAGGTTGCGCACGCAGGGTATAGGTGTCGACACCGCCGGCAACGTTTTCAGCGAACTCGCCCATTTGCAGGCTGCCGATGGAGCAGGCGTGCTCGACCACTTCCAG
>NZ_JBNNVQ010000171.1:0-6375 GCF_050280625.1 Pseudomonas sp. NPDC089569 | reverse complement strand
GGATGTGGTTGATGTAGGGCGATTCGCTAAATCACTTTTCTAAAACACAACGCCGCGCAGGGATCACTCCCTGCGCGGCGATAACTGTCAGAAAAGTCGTTTTCAGTCGGTGGAGTCGCGAGCGGCCAATTCCTGAAGCTTGATCTGCGCCAGCGGATGTCCGGCCTTGGCTGCAATCCCCCAGAACCGTGCGGCTTCGGCTGGGTCCGGCGCCTTGCTCGGGCTCCCGGCAAGGCTGATCACACCGATCTGATAAGCCGCCTTGCCATCACCGGCGAGTGCCGCCAGGCGCAGCAGGCGAATACCTTCTTCGCGTGCGCCCAGACCGACACCCCGGAACATCAAGATGTGACCATAAAAGCTCTGGGCGCCGACATCGCCCAGGTTCGCCATGCGGGCGAACTGACCTTCGAGCCAGCGCCAGCCACGGGGCTGACGTACAAACCACGGCCAGTGAAACAGCCTGCGCGCCAACCAGTAACCGGCCCGCGCCTTGAGTTGAAACAACACTCAGGCCTCGGCCGACTCGGGGTACTCGTATTCAAAGACGCGTACCACTTCCGACGCATGCCAGGAAGCCGCTGCAACGCCATCGGACGGTCCGGAGAATCGCCCCAGGCGCTCGACGCATTCGAAAAAACCGGTGCGCGGCAAACGGCTGGCCCCCTGACTGATCACCAGCGAACTGCGCAGCGGTTGTTCGGCCTTGGCATCCAGTGCCGCGAGGTGCTCCAGCGCGGCGGTCAGGGTTTGCATGGCAGGCGTGGGAAGCTGCAAGCGCTCCAGCAATGCCCGATAAGTGAGGAGATGACGCTGGCGGCGCGCCTGATCCAGCTCGCCCAGCAATCCGTCCCAATGTTGACGACTGATGCGTACGCTCACGATTCATCCCTCCACCCTGGCACCGTCAGTTCCCAGGCCAGGCTGCGGCGAATCGCGGCGTCGGGCTGACGCTCGCCACTTTCGATCATGGCCAGATAAGACGGGCTGATGCCTACCGTGCGGGCGAGCGCCTCGATGGCGATGCCCTTCCCTTCGCGCAAACTGCGTAGTTGATCAAGACCTGGAAGCGTCGGGTCCTGGGTTGTCGCCAGTGGCGTCGGAGCCAACTGCGACGGTACTTCGTTAATGCCTGCTGCTTTCAGTAGAGCCTGATACTGAGCCCACGGCAGAACCGCATATTCGGGTTCGCCTTCGCGTGTAATTATCTGAATATCCATGACTACCCCGTAGGACAACAACACTTAGCGAGTCGGCACTTTTCCCTAGAAGTGTAATCCTAACAGCGGCCAAGGTCGCGAGGGGTATCTATCTGAAGATGAGACTGAATCAACTCAATGTTTTTTCGGTCCCTGCAGCTGAAGTTGCTCAGGTGTATCGGGCAGGCGCTCCACAACCGCAAGTTTCTCCGGCACCTGGCGATTGCGCCACGCTCGGAAGGCGTTGAGTTCATCGTCCAGGACCTTCATCAACCAGGCCAGTACGGCGATATCGTCGAGCATGCCGAACACGGGAATGAAATCCGGAATCGCATCCACCGGGCTGAGGAAATACATCAGACCTGCCACCACCGAAACCATCGCCTTGGGACTGATGGCCCGGTACTCGCCGCGCCAGTAAGCCAGACAGAGCGCCTGCAACAGTCGCAGATCGTCCTTGAGTTTGCCCAATCGATTACCTTGGCTGGCCCCTTTGGCGGCGACTGCAAACAACAAGGTCGGCAAGCGCCCACGGGCGAGCAGGCGTCCGGCCAGCGGCAGGAAACGAGCGAAATTCCAGGGTGCTTTCATGAATGACTCCCGTGTAAATGTTATCCACACAAATTGTGGATAACCTTGTGAACAGAGCTGCTTTTCACGGCTGAAAGCCCCGCTGCACAAGGGCCGAGCTTAGATCGGGCGTTTTTTACTCATCAAAAAAAACCCAATATTTCATTGACTTGGCGGACTGACGCGCATAGCGGCGGTGCCTGCATTGGCTATGACTCCAGCCTGCTGCATCTGTTCGCTTTGTTTACCTGCACCCCACGCCAGATGCAACAACGCCCCGCAAATGCGAGGCGTTGTTTTCAATTCAGACGCTGATTACTTGGCGGCGTCTTCTTTGGTCGGATCCTTGATCGCCAGCAGTTCCAGGTCGAACACCAGCACCGAGTTGGCCGGGATCGCCGGGCTTGGGCTTTGCGCGCCGTAAGCCAGTTCGCTAGGGATGTACAGCTTGTACTTCTCGCCGACGTGCATCAGCTGCAGGCCTTCGACCCAACCCGGAATCACGCCGCTCACCGGCAGATCGATCGGGCTGCCGCGCTCGACGGAGCTGTCGAATACGGTACCGTTGGTCAGCTTGCCGGTGTAGTGAACGGTCACTACATCAGTAGGCTTGGGCTGAGGACCATCGGCTTTCTTTTCCACTTCGTACTGCAGACCCGAAGCGGTGGTCACGACGCCAGCTTTCTTGCCGTTTTCTTCGAGGAATTTCTTGCCGGCGGCTGCCGACTCTTCGCTCATCTTGGCCATGCGCTCTTCGGCACGCTTTTGCAGTGCGGCGAACGCTTCAACCAGTTCTTCATCCTTGAGTTTCTGTTCTTTTTTACCGATGGCATCTTCGATGCCCTGGGCTACGGCTTTGGAATCCAGGTCATCCATGCCTTCCTGAGCCAGGCTCTTGCCCATGTTCAGGCCAATGCCGTAAGAAGCTTTTTGCGCCGGGGTTTTCAGCTCTACGCTGGTTTGCGAATCGCAACCGGCGAGTACCAGGCTAACCAGGGCCACCGCCGCCGCCAACCGATGCTGTTTCATGCTATTTCCTTGTTCATGCGCCTAAAGGGCAATCGAGTAAAGCCGCGAGCTTATCAGGCGGCCACGACCAATGGCTACCGGCATGAGAGCCGGATATTTCGGATAAGTTCAGGTGTTTAAACGCTTTTCGAGATGAGGTTGATGAAACTTCTGTCATCTCACTCTCAAGCTAGCAGATTCCAGGTCCGACGCCACATGGCGTAATGGCCACTTGCCGCATATTCGCCGGTCAGGCATAACAGGAAAAACAAATCGACAAGGATGTTCATCTTGCGTCTCTTATTCCGCTTGCTGGTCGCGATCATGGTGCTGCTGGGGTTGGGCCTGGCCGTGGTGCTTTACTATGTCGCCAACCCGAAACTGCCGCTCTGGTCCCCGGCCCGGGAAGTCCATTACCTGGAGCAATGGAGCGCCGCCGACCGTCAAACCTACTACTTCACCCCTCAGGGAACCCAGGTCAAAGGCTTGCACTACGACTGGTTCACCGCACTCGAACTGCCCTTCTCGCAACAACGCTTCGCCGCCCCCGAATACCTCGCTCGCTTCGGGTTCCTGATCGACCCGGCACAGAAACCCACACCGGATAACCCCGGCAACCTGCCGGTGGGGTTTGCCCGGCATCAGAATCCAGGGAGCCCGGATACATTTCTGGATATTACCTGTGCCGCCTGCCACACCGGTGAGCTGCGCTTCAAGGGACAGGCCGTGCGCATCGATGGCGGTTCGGCACAGCATGTTCTGCCCTCCAGCGTTCCGACACTCAGGGGCGGCAGCTTCGGACAGGCGTTGGTTGCCAGTCTGGTTTCGACTTATTACAACCCGTGGAAATTCGAACGCTTCGCCCGCAACGTCCTGGGGCCCGATTACGAGACGCGTCACCCGCAACTGCGCAAGCAATTCAAGGACTCGCTCGACACCTTTCTGAAAGTGGCCTGGAACGATACTCATCGCGGACTCTACCCGACCGAAGAAGGCCCGGGACGTACCGACGCATTCGGACGCATTGCCAATGCCAGCTTCGGCGATGCGATCTCCCCCGCCAACTACCGCGTAGCCAACGCACCTGTCGACTATCCGCAACTCTGGGATATGTGGACGTTCGACTGGGTCCAGTGGAACGGCTCGGCGCAGCAGCCCATGGCACGCAACATCGGTGAAGCGCTGGGCGTGGGCGCCACGCTGAACTTTTTTGACAAGAACGGGCAACCCCTGACGGGCGATGAACGTTACCCGTCCAGTGTTCGGGTACGTGACCTGCATCTGATCGAGCAAACCTTGCAACGACTCGAACCGCCCGCCTGGCCGGAAGCGTTGCTGGGGACAATCGATAAACCCCTGGCCGCCAAGGGACGCACCCTGTTTGCCGAGAACTGCGCAGGCTGCCATGTACCACGCGTCACTCAGGGTGAAGGGCGGTACGTACAGCACCTGAAAATGATCCCGGTGGATTTCATCGGCACTGATCCCGGCGCCGCCAACAATATTGCCGACCACCGCTTCGACCTGTCTGCGCTGCAATGGAATCAGGCGGAACTGGAAAAACTCGACGTGGACCCCAAGCCCACCAAACCGCTGGACCTGAAGCAGATGTCAGTGGCCAAAGGGCTTGCCTATGTCACCGCCTTCGTCGAAAACCGCGCGTACCGCGAGGCCGGCATCACACCGGCCGAGCGACCGGAGATGGATGGCTTCGGCCTGCCGATTGGCGTTCGGGAGCTGCGGGCCTACAAGGCACGGCCTCTGGCGGGGGTGTGGGCAACGGCGCCATTTCTGCACAACGGCTCGGTGCCCAGCATTTATCAGTTGCTATCGCCCCAGGATGAACGCGCAACGACGTTTTACAAAGGCACATTCGAGTACGACCCCGAACACCTGGGTTATCGCACCGAAGCCTTTACCAACGCCTTTCTGTTCGACACACGTATCACCGGCAACTACAACAGCGGTCATGAATTCCGCGCAGGCAAGCTCGGTAACGGCGTGATCGGTCGCCTGTTGCAGCCGCAAGAGCGTTGGGCATTGCTGGAATATCTGAAAGTGCTGGGCGGCCCGCTGGAGTCGCAATTGCCATGAATGACACGAAGAAGAAAAGGAATTGCGCATGTTGAAAACCCTCTGGCTGCGCCTGGGTGCTTTTCTCGGCAAGACATTGCTGTGGTCAGTGGGGCTCGGGTTGATGTGCTGGGCGCTGAGCAGCGCATGGTTTGCCTGGCAACACCGTGGACCGGTATCGGCACAAGAGCTGATACCCGAGGGCGAAGCGGCAATGACGCAGGAGATCATCCAGACCGCCGTGCGCATCGTTGACCAGCATCGTGAAAGCACCCGCTACTTACGTGATGCCCATGCCAAGGCCCACGGCTGCGTACAGGCTGAAGTTCAGGTATTGCCGGATCTGGCGAGCGAACTGCGCCAGGGCGTGTTCAGCGAACCGGGTAAAACCTGGCAAGCCACGATGCGCCTGTCCAACGGCAATGCTTATCCACAGTTCGACAGCATCCGCGATGCCCGGGGCATGGCGATCAAGCTGCACGATGTAGCGGGCAAACAACTGCTGAGCGATCAACAGCAACGCAGTGAACAGGACTTTGTGATGTTCAGCCATCCGAACTTCTTCGTCAGCGATGTCGCCGAATATCGGCAAAACGTCGCTGCCCAGGCCGATGGCAAGAAGATCATGGCGTTTTTTCCGGGTTGGGATCCGCGTACCTGGCAAGTCCGTCATCTGCTGATTGCCCTGGCGACACTGTCGCCTGCCCCACCGAGCCCGACCCAGGCGACCTACTATTCGGTTTCTCCCTACAAATTCGGTGAGGCCAATGCAAAGTTTCGTGTGGCGCCAGACCCGGAAAACTGCCCCGGCTATACCCTGCCGGCACAAAACCGGAAGTTGCCGAACTTCTTGCGTAGCGCACTGAACCAGCAACTGTCGACTGATCGGGTGCCTGCGTGCTTTGTCCTGCAGATCCAGCGCCAGGATGCGAACACGTACATGCCGATTGAAGACACCAGTATTGAATGGCGCGAGAGTGATGCGCCCTTCCAGACGGTTGCAAGGATCACCTTGCCGGCGCAGGACTTCGACACCCCGAAGCTGAACCTGCAATGCGACAACCTGTCGTTCAACCCATGGTTCGGCCTGGAGGCGCATCGCCCCATTGGCGGCATCAATCGGCTGCGCAAGGCGGTGTATGAGGCTGTCAGCGATTACCGGCATGCTCGTAATGCCGAGCAATAAAATCACTGAAATCCGGTAGGAGCGAGCCTGCTCGCGATGAACCCGAGAACTCAGCTGGGTGTCAGGCACCCAACGTTCTCGTTAACGACCATCGCGAGCGTGCTCGCTCCTACAGAGAGCGAGGCAGGTTTGCCAAATTCCGGACAGCAAAAAGCCCGCATAAAGCGGGCTTTCTGTGTGGTGACCTGGCGTTCAGTGTTCCAGGTGACCGGATATGGCGCAGCGGACGGGACTCGAACCCGCGACCCCCGGCGTGACAGGCCGGTATTCTAACCGACTGAACTACCGCTGCGCGAAACGCTTGAAACGAATGGTGGGTGATGACGGGATCGAACCGCC
>NZ_JBNNVQ010000170.1:0-6394 GCF_050280625.1 Pseudomonas sp. NPDC089569 | reverse complement strand
CGGCCTGATCGATGATCTGCCCACTTGCGCCGAGCTGGTCGAACGCATCGTGGCTGACTGCCGCGCAGCGCTGGATAGATCGCTGGGCGCCTTCGAACAACCTCGGTGAAGTCATCGACGGTTGCCTGGCCCTCATCGACAATCCCGAGCTGACTGTCGACGAGCTGATGCAATACATTCCCGGTCCGGACTTCCCCACAGCTGCCATCATCAATGGTCGCGAAGGCATCATCGAGGCTTACCGTACCGGCCGTGGCCGCATTTACATGCGCGCCCGCTCGATCATCGAAGACATCGACAAGGTCGGTGGTCGTCAGCAGATCGTCATCACCGAACTCCCATACCAGCTGAACAAGGCGCGTCTGATCGAGAAGATCGCCGAGCTGGTCAAGGAAAAGAAACTCGAAGGCATCACCGAACTGCGCGACGAGTCCGACAAGGACGGTATGCGCGTGGTGATCGAGCTGCGTCGTGGCGAAGTGCCCGAGGTCATCCTCAACAATCTCTACGCCCAGACCCAGCTGCAAAGCGTGTTCGGTATCAACATCGTTGCACTGATCGACGGTCGTCCGCGGATCCTGAATCTCAAGGACCTGCTGGAAGCCTTCGTCCGTCACCGCCGCGAAGTCGTGACCCGTCGTACCGTGTTCGAACTGCGCAAGGCGCGCGAACGCGGTCACATTCTCGAAGGTCAGGCGGTTGCCCTGTCGAACATCGACCCGGTCATTGCCCTGATCAAGGCATCGCCAACACCGTCGGAAGCCAAGGAAGCGCTGGTCAGCACCCCTTGGGAGTCCAGTGCGGTCATGACGATGGTCGAGCGCGCCGGCGCCGATTCGTGCCGTCCGGAAAACCTTGACCCGCAATATGGCCTGCGTGACGGCAAGTACTTCCTGTCGCCGGAGCAGGCGCAGGCCATTCTGGAACTGCGTCTGCATCGCCTGACCGGTCTGGAACACGAAAAACTGCTGGCCGAGTATCAAGAGATCCTCAACCAGATTGGCGAGCTGATCCGCATCCTCAACAGCGCCACGCGCCTGATGGAAGTGATCCGCGAAGAGCTGGAAGTGATCCGTGCCGAATACGGCGACGTGCGTCGCACCGAGATCCTCGACGCGCGTCTCGATCTGACCCTGGGCGACATGATTCCGGAAGAGGATCGCGTCGTGACCATTTCCCACGGTGGCTATGCCAAGACCCAGCCGTTGGCTGCGTACCAGGCTCAGCGCCGTGGCGGCAAAGGCAAATCGGCCACTGGCGTCAAGGATGAGGACTACATTGCCCACCTGCTGGTTGCCAACAGCCACACCACGCTGCTGCTGTTCTCCAGCAAGGGCAAGGTTTACTGGCTGAAAACCTACGAAATTCCCGAAGCGTCCCGCGCTGCGCGCGGTCGTCCGCTGGTCAACCTGTTGCCGCTCGATGAGGGTGAATACATCACCACCATGTTGCCGGTCGAGGAGTACACCGAAGGTCACTACATCTTCATGGCTACCGCCAACGGCACCGTGAAGAAGACCCCGCTGGAATCCTTCAGCCGTCAGCGCAGCGTCGGCCTGATCGCGCTGGAACTGGATGAAGGCGACGTACTGATCTCGGCAGCCATTACCGATGGCGAGCGCGAGGTCATGCTGTTCTCCGATGGCGGCAAGGTGACCCGCTTCAAGGAATCCGATGTCCGCGCCATGGGCCGTACCGCGCGTGGTGTGCGTGGCATGCGTCTGCCGGAAGGTCAGAAGCTGATCTCCATGCTGATTCCGGAAGAAGGCAGTCAGATCCTGACCGCTTCCGAGCGTGGTTTCGGCAAGCGTACGGCAATCACCGAGTTCCCGGAGTACAAGCGTGGTGGCCAGGGCGTTATCGCCATGGTCAGCAACGAGCGCAACGGGCGCCTGGTCGGTGCGGTACAGGTGCTCGATGGCGAGGAAATCATGCTGATTTCCGACCAGGGCACTCTGGTCCGTACCCGTGTCGACGAAGTTTCCAGTCTGGGTCGTAATACCCAGGGCGTGACCCTGATCAAACTGGCCAAGGATGAAACCCTGGTCGGCCTTGAGCGGGTACAGGAGCCATCGGAAGTCGAGGGCGAAGAGCTTGAAGGCGAAGGTTTTGAAGGTGAAGAGCGTGTCGATTCGGAGTCGGGTGTGACCGGCGCCGAACCGGATGACGCGATCGACAACCTGCAAGCGGACGCCGCAGACGAAGAAGAGTCGCAAGACTAACCAAATCGTAGCAGGGCAGAGTGTTTGCTCTGTCCGCTACCGTGATTGCATAGCGAGAGTGGATGTGAGCAAACGAGCCTATAACTTCTGCGCAGGTCCTGCTGCGCTGCCCGAAGCTGTCCTGTTGCGTGCCCAGTCCGAGCTGCTCGACTGGCACGGCAAAGGCCTGTCGGTCATGGAAATGAGCCATCGCAGCGATGAGTTCGTGTCCATCGCCACCAAGGCCGAGCAGGATCTGCGTGATCTGCTGAATATCCCCTCGAACTATAAAGTGCTGTTTCTGCAAGGCGGCGCCAGCCAGCAATTTGCTCAGATTCCACTGAACCTGCTGCCGGAAAACGGTTCGGCCGACTATATCGATACCGGTATCTGGTCGCAGAAAGCCATCGAAGAAGCATCGCGCTACGGTCACGTCAATGTGGCCGCTACCGCCAAGCCTTACGACTATTTCGCCATTCCGGGCCAGAACGAGTGGAAGCTGTCGAAAGATGCGGCCTACGTTCACTACGCGCCGAACGAAACCATCGGTGGTCTGGAGTTCCAGTGGGTTCCCGAGACGGGTGATGTTCCGCTGGTGGCCGACATGTCTTCCGACATTCTCTCGCGCCCGGTAGACGTCTCGCGCTTCGGCATGATCTATGCCGGTGCCCAGAAAAACATCGGTCCGAGCGGCATCGTGGTGAACATCGTTCGCGAAGACCTGCTGGGTCGTGCCCGTTCCCTGTGCCCGACCATGCTCAATTACAAGGTCGCGGCCGACAACGGCTCCATGTACAACACCCCGCCGACCCTGGCCTGGTACCTGTCCGGTCTGGTGTTCGAGTGGCTGAAAGAGCAGGGTGGGGTCGAAGCCATCGCCAGGCTCAATGAGGTCAAGCAGCGCACGCTGTATGACTTCATCGATGCCAGCGGCCTTTACAGCAACCCGATCAACAAATCGGACCGCTCCTGGATGAACGTGCCGTTCAGATTGGCTGACGATCGCCTGGACAAGCCATTCCTGGCCGGTGCCGACGAGCGTGGCCTGTTGAACCTCAAGGGGCATCGCTCCGTGGGTGGCATGCGCGCCTCCATCTATAACGCCGTCGACATCAA
Source organism: Pseudomonas sp. NPDC089569 (assembly GCF_050280625.1). Taxonomy (NCBI): domain Bacteria; kingdom Pseudomonadati; phylum Pseudomonadota; class Gammaproteobacteria; order Pseudomonadales; family Pseudomonadaceae; genus Pseudomonas; species Pseudomonas sp. NPDC089569. The sequence continues at coordinate 3,077 of NZ_JBNNVQ010000170.1, read as the reverse complement.
CGCGATCAACGCGCTGGTGGCCTACATGGCAGAGTTCGAGAAGGAACACGGCTAATGTCTGAGCAAGAACTCAAGGCACTGCGCCTGCGCATCGATGCCCTGGACGAAAAGGTCCTGGACCTGATCAGTGAGCGTGCGCGCTGCGCCCAGGAAGTCGCGCGAGTAAAGATGGCCTCGCTGGCCGAAGGCGAAGTGCCGGTGTTCTATCGTCCCGAGCGCGAAGCTCAGGTGCTCAAGCGCGTGATGGAACGTAACCAGGGGCCGTTGGGCAACGAAGAGATGGCGCGGTTGTTTCGCGAGATCATGTCTTCCTGCCTGGCTCTCGAGCAACCGCTGAAAGTGGCCTATCTGGGTCCGGAAGGTACTTTCACCCAGGCGGCGGCCATGAAGCACTTCGGCCACGCCGTGATCAGCAAGCCAATGGCGGCGATCGACGAGGTGTTCCGCGAAGTGGCGGCCGGAGCGGTGAACTTTGGTGTCGTCCCGGTGGAAAACTCCACTGAAGGCGCGGTCAACCACACCCTCGACAGCTTCCTTGAGCACGACATGGTGATCTGTGGCGAAGTCGAGCTGCGAATTCACCATCACCTGCTGGTTGGCGAGAACACCAAGACCGACAGCATCAGTCGTATCTACTCCCACGCCCAGTCGCTGGCTCAATGCCGCAAATGGCTGGACGCCCATTACCCGAACGTCGAGCGCGTGGCGGTGCCGAGCAATGCCGAGGCGGCCAAGCGCGTCAAGGGCGAATGGAATTCGGCGGCGATTGCCGGCGATATGGCGGCAGGCTTGTATGGGCTGACTCGCCTGGCCGAAAAAATCGAGGATCGTCCGGACAACTCCACGCGTTTCCTCATGATCGGCAACCAGGAAGTGCCGCCGACCGGTGATGACAAGACCTCGATCATTGTTTCCATGAGCAACAAGCCCGGCGCGCTTCATGAGCTGCTGGTGCCGTTCCATGACAATGGCATTGACTTGACCCGGATCGAGACCCGTCCTTCGCGCAGTGGCAAATGGACCTATGTGTTCTTCATCGACTTTGTCGGCCACCATCGCGACCCGTTGGTCAAGGGTGTGCTGGAAAAGATCAGTCAGGAAGCAGTGGCACTCAAGGTGCTGGGTTCCTACCCGAAAGCAGTTCTTTAAGGGGTGGTAGCAAATGAGTGGTAACTTCCTCGCTCTGGCGCAGCCGGGCGTGCAACAACTTTCGCCTTACGTTCCGGGCAAACCCGTGGACGAACTGGCTCGCGAGCTGAATCTCGATCCGGCCAGCATCGTCAAATTGGCCAGCAACGAAAACCCGCTGGGTGCAAGCCCCAAGGTCCTGGCCGCCATACGTGATGCGCTGGCCGAATTGACCCGCTATCCGGACGGTAACGGTTTCGCGCTCAAAAGCCTGCTGGCCGAACAGTGCCGCGTCGAGCTGAATCAGGTGACATTGGGCAATGGCTCCAATGACATCCTTGAACTGGTCGCGCGCGCCTATCTGGCGCCCGGTTTGAATGCGGTTTTCAGCGAGCACGCGTTTGCGGTGTACCCGATTGCAACTCAGGCGGTAGGCGCCGAAGCCAAGGTCGTTCCGGCCAGGGATTGGGGGCACGATCTGCCGGCCATGCTGGCGGCAATCGATGCCAATACCCGCGTCGTCTTCATCGCCAACCCGAACAACCCGACCGGGACCTGGTTCGATGCCGAGGCGTTGGACGAGTTTCTTCAGGACGTGCCGGAACATGTACTGGTCGTGCTGGATGAGGCTTACATCGAATACGCAGAAGGTAGCGACCTGCCTGATGGCCTGGACTTCCTCGCCGCTTACCCGAACCTGCTGGTTTCCCGCACGTTCTCCAAGGCTTATGGCCTGGCATCGCTGCGGGTCGGCTACGGCTTGTCCACGGCGGTGGTCGCCGATGTATTGAACCGCGTGCGCCAGCCGTTCAACGTCAACAGCCTGGCCTTGGCCGCCGCTTGCGCAGCACTGCAGGATGCCGAGTATCTGGCTGAGAGTCGTCGCCTCAACGAATCCGGCATGCAGCAGCTGGAAGCGGGGTTCCGTGAGTTGGGACTGAGCTGGATTGCGTCCAAGGGCAACTTCATCTGTGTTGATATCGGGCGCGAAGCCGCTCCGGTCTTCCAGGGATTGTTGCGTGAAGGTGTAATCGTTCGTCCGGTGGCCAACTATGGCATGCCGAATCACTTGCGCATCACCATTGGGCTGCCGGCGGAAAACACTCGCTTCCTCGAAGCGTTGACCAAGGTTCTGGCTCGTGGTTGATGTCACTGCGCTGCAATCTGCCGAACCTATGATCGGACGCCTTGTGGTCGTCGGTCTGGGATTGATCGGTGGTTCGTTTGCCAAGGGCTTGCGTGAAAGCGGCATCTGTCGCGAGGTGATCGGGGTGGATCTTGATCCTCAGTCGCGCAAGCTGGCGGTGGATCTGGGTGTAGTGGATCGTTGCGAAGAGGACCTGGCGGTTGCCTGTCGGGGAGCCGATGTCATTCAGTTGGCCGTACCGATTCTCGCCATGGAAAAACTGCTCGCCCGGCTGGCGGGCATGGATCTGGGGGCGGCCATTCTGACCGATGTCGGCAGTGCCAAGGGCAATGTCGTGCGCGCCGCTCGCGAAGCCTTCGGCGCCATGCCGTCACGTTTCGTGCCAGGACACCCGATTGCCGGTTCCGAGCAGAGTGGGGTGGAAGCCTCCAATGCAGAGCTTTTCCGTCGCCATAAAGTGATACTGACGCCGCTGGACCAGACCGATCCCGCAGCCCTGAGCGTGGTTGATCGCTTGTGGCGAGTATTGGGTGCCGATGTCGAGCACATGCAGGTCGAACGTCACGATGAAGTGCTGGCGGCGACCAGTCATCTGCCGCACTTGCTCGCGTTCGGCCTGGTCGATTCGTTGGCCAAGCGCAATGAAAACCTTGAGATCTTCCGTTACGCTGCGGGCGGTTTCCGCGATTTCACGAGAATCGCCGGAAGCGACCCGGTCATGTGGCACGACATCTGAACGGCTCCGGCCTGGCGGTCGATCGCACCCTGGCGGCGGTGCTGGAAAACTATCAGCAGGCCGACG
>NZ_JBNNVQ010000169.1:0-6468 GCF_050280625.1 Pseudomonas sp. NPDC089569 | reverse complement strand
TTGCAGCACCAAAATCCATTGAGCTTCGATGTTTCGAAGCATCACCTTTCGAACACTCTCATAGCCTGCAAATCGTAATAAACGACCGATTGGAGACGTCTTCGAGGTCGTCGTAAATCAGTGCGTGGGCTTCGAGCAGCTTGCTGCGCAAGGTATGGCTCAACATCAGGGAGGTGTCGGTATGTACGTCTTTCCTGGCGTCTTCGACACTGATCTGCAGCTTGCCCAGATGGTTCAGGTCCTGTTCGGCGAATGGGCTGTCCAGCAGGTTCAGGCGCAATACACCGTTTTTGTCGGTGTTCAGCTCAAAGGTTTCCTTGCCGGCCTTGACCTCGACCGGGCGTTCGCTCCACGGCAGGCTCGAGTACTCCATTCGCTTGTCACGCTGGACTTCGTCGATTCCGGCCAGGTTCTGTTGCGCACGGCCGTGGGACTGAACGTTCATGAACGGGTTGAGCCCGTCAACACCGTAGGTGAACCAGTCCTTGGTCATGCTGTCCGGCAGGTTGCCCAGTGCAAACACGTTGGCCACATTGGCGCCGATACCGGCGACTACCGCCACCGCACCCAGCGGGATTTCATAGATCTCCCGCCAGGGTTGATACGGCGTATAGCGGTCGTAATGGCGCGTGACTTCGAATTCGGTGACTTCGAAAGTCTTCTGCTCGTGGATTTTCACCCGGCGTTGCGGCAGCTCAAGCACCTTGGGCTCACCGACATCGATCTGCAGATTGTGATCGAGCAGTTTGCGCTCGACACGTTCCTCGTGCTCGCTGCGTTGTGACATGTGGTTGGCGCAGCCGCTGACCAGCAGGGTGCCGCACAGGGCGGCACCACCGAGGCCTATGGTGTTTCGCTTGAACATGACGTCTCTATCTGGTTTCAGCGGCGGATACGGGCCTGAAGGAACGACAGTACGTCAGCGACCGGCAGCGCTTGCGGCTCGGCCTCGATACGGCTCTTGTATTCCAGGTTGCCTTCGGCGAGACCGCGGTCGCTGACCACGATCCGGTGAGGAATGCCGATCAGCTCCATGTCCGCGAACTTGATGCCCGGGCTGGTCTTCTTGTCGCGGTCGTCCAGCAGCACTTCGAAACCGGCGGCCGTCAGTTGTGCATACAGTTTGTCGGTGGCTTCGCGAACCAGATCGGTTTCGTAGCGCAGTGGCACCAGGGCAATCTGGAAAGGCGCCAGGGCGTCACTCCAGATGATCCCTTTCTCGTCGTTGTTCTGCTCGATGGCGGCGGCGACCACGCGGGATACACCGATACCGTAGCAGCCCATTTCGAGAGTGATCGGCTTGCCGTTCTCACCCAGCACTTCGCATTTCATCGCCTTGCTGTACTTGTTGCCCAGCTGGAAGATGTGCCCGACTTCGATGCCGCGCTTGATTTCCAGGGTGCCTTTGCCGTCCGGGCTTGGGTCGCCGCTGACAACGTTACGCAGGTCGGCAACGGTCGGAACCGGCAGGTCGCGCTCCCAGTTCACGCCGAAATAGTGCTTGTCATCGATGTTGGCACCGATGCCGAAGTCGCTCATCAGCTCGACGGAACGGTCGATGATGATCGGCAATGGCAGGTTCAGCGGGCCAAGGGAGCCGGCACCGGCACCGATTGCATCGCGCAGTTCGGCTTCGGAGGCCATGGTCAGCGGACTGGCGACGCCAGGCTGGTTGGCGGCCTTGATTTCGTTCAGCTCATGATCGCCACGGATGATCAGGGCAATCAGCTTGCCTTTCTCTTCGGCGTGAACCACCAGGGTCTTGATGGTCTTCTCGATCGGCAGGTTGAAGCCTTCGACCAGTTGCGCGATGGTCTTGGCGTTCGGTGTGTCGACCAGGCGCAGTTCTTCGCTCGGTGCAGGGCGAGAGGTCTCGCGTGGCACGGCCTCGGCCTTCTCGATGTTCGCGGCGTAGTCGGAACCGTTGCTGAAGACGATGTCGTCTTCGCCGGATTCGGCCAGGACGTGGAATTCGTGGGAGCCGGCACCGCCGATGGAGCCGTTGTCGGCTTCGACCGGACGGAACTTCAGGCCCAGGCGGGTGAACACGTTGCAGTACGCCTGGTGCATGCGGTCGTAGGTGACCTGCAGCGATGGCTGGTCGGCGTGGAACGAGTAGGCGTCCTTCATGATGAATTCACGGCCGCGCATCAAGCCGAAGCGTGGGCGGATTTCATCGCGGAATTTGGTCTGGATCTGGTACAGGTTGATCGGCAGCTGTTTGTAGCTGCTCAACTCGTTGCGCATCAGGTCGGTGATGACTTCTTCGTGAGTCGGGCCGGCGCAGAAATCGCGACCGTGGCGATCCTGGAAGCGCAGCAGTTCAGGGCCGTACTCTTCCCAGCGACCGGATTCCTGCCACAGTTCTGCCGGTTGAGTGCTTGGCATCAACACTTCGAGCGAACCGGCGGCGTTCATTTCTTCGCGAACGACGGCTTCGACCTTGCGCATCACTCGCAAGCCCATCGGCAGCCAGGTGTACAGGCCCGAGGCGAGTTTGCGGATCATGCCGGCGCGCAGCATCAGCTGATGGCTGATCACGACCGCATCGGAAGGCGTTTCTTTCTGTGTGGCGAGCAAAAATTGACTGGTGCGCATGGTTGGCCGCTATCGATTGCAGATGACGAGAAATGACGGAGCATTGTACGGGCGAGATCCGCTGTCGTACAGGCGTGCGGTCGGTGGTGAGGCGGGAGGGCGGGATTCGCTCCGCCCTTGGCTCGATTTCCTACAGATACATCCTGCGAGCTGCGGGGTGTTCCCTACGACTCTTCCGCGACCTGGGTCGGCACGGGTTCCGGTGTAGGCGTCGGCCCCTCGCGGCGGCTTTCCTGGAACCAGTGCAGGGCGATCAGCAGCAGCGTGGGCACTCCCAGCAGGGCGGTGATCAGGAAGAAATTGTGATAACCGAATTTCTCCACCATGACCCCCGAGTACCCGCCGATCAGGCGTGGCAACAGGAGCATGATCGAGCTGAGCAAGGCGTATTGGGTGGCAGAGAACTTGAGGTTGGTCAGGCTCGACAGGTAGGCGACGAATGCCGAGGTCGCCATACCCGAACTGAAGTTGTCCAGGGAGATGGTGACGATCAGCATCTGCAGGTTGGGGCCCATGTCCGCCAGCATCAGGAACAGCAGGTTGGTGGCGGCCGATGCCGCGCCGCCGATGAACAGGATCGGCAAGATGCCGAAGCGGACGATCAGCAGGCCGCCCATACCGGCGCCGACCAGGGTCATGACCAGGCCGAACAGCTTGCTGACGCTGGCGATCTGGTCCTTGGTGAAGCCCTGGTCGATGTAGAACACGTTGGCCATCACGCCCATGACCGTATCGGACATCCGGTAGGTGGCAATCAATCCAAGCAACAGCAGCGCTTGCCAGCGGTAGCGCTGGATGAAGTCGTTGACCGGCGTCAGCACCGGTGCCAGGCCGCGACGGCCCATGGTCGACAGGCACAGGGCGGTGAGCGTGGTGTAGAGGATCGCCCGCAGAAACGCACGGTCTTCGAGCAGCAGGTCGAGAAGGCTCACGCCTCCGAACAATACGCTGGCGAAGTCTGTGTTGTAGAGCTGGGTGAACATCGCCGGTACGGACACCAGCAGCACGATCAGCACGAACACCGAGGCCAGTTGATGCACGAAGCTGTAGCGACCGGCCTGCAGTTGGGTGCGCAACGGCACGGGTGGTTCGCGCATGAGCAGGGATGTCAACAGCGCCGGGACCATCAGGGCGCCGAACAGGATGTAGGTGCCGGCCCAGGCCGAATGCTGGTAGTTGAAGCCGGTCGAGCCGAAACCTTCGGCGAAGAACAGCGCGCCGGCGGTGGCCAGCAGCGCGGCGATCCGGTACCCGGACATGTAGCTGGCGGCCAGGGCTGCCTGGCGGTTGTCTTCGGCAATTTCCAGGCGATAGGCGTCTACTGCGATGTCTTGCGTTGCGGAGGCGAATGCAACGACCACGGCAATGGCAATCAGCCAGGACAAATGCTTTTGCGGATCGCAGAAACCCATTCCGATCAGGCCGAGGATCACCAGCGATTGGGACAGGACCAGCCAGGAGCGCCTTCGACCGAGTTTGCCGAGCAAAGGAAGGCGCCATTGGTCGAGCAGGGGTGACCACACCCATTTGAAGGCATAGGCCAAACCGATCAGGCTTGCATAGCCGATGGTCTCGCGAGCCACGCCGGCTTCGCGCAGCCAGACGGACAGTGTCGAGAACACCAGCATGTAGGGCAGGCCGGCAGCGAAACCCAGCAACAGCAGTACAAGCGTCGAGGGGCTGGCATAGGCAGCGAGCGCGGCGCGCCAGGTTTTACGGGGCATGGGCTGGAGTCTGCCTCAAGAAATACGAAAACAAAGCGCGCACTCTAACCGCTGTGCTCTACCGGGCGCCAGCCATGGCGCCGAATATCAACACGATTATTCAGGATACTGATGCCCTCCATGCGCAAACGCGCGCGTTGTTCGTCCCCGGATGGACTGCCGGCGGGCAGGCTGATGCGCCCGCCAGCGCCGAGTACGCGGTGCCAGGGCAATTTACTGTCGCCGGGCAGTTGGCTCAATGTCCGCCCAACCCAGCGTGCGGCACGCCCCAGGCCTGCCAGCTCGGCCAGCTGGCCGTAGCTCACTACCTTGCCCTCGGGCACTTGCGCCAGGGTCAGATAGAGCGCCGTGCGTCGGATTTGTGCCGCGCTTTCGGCTTCAGCGGTGGTTTTGCTCACGTACGCAGTTCCTGAAAAAAAATCACGGTACCGTCTGTAGAGTAATTCGTGGATCGAAAGTTGAGAAATGAACTCGATAGAAATCGTCGTGTCAGTCCTTGCCAGGGCTTTGTTCCTTCGGATAATGCCGGTTTTTTTCGCCATCCCGAGCCTTTGTTTACCCATGTTTTCCAGAATCCTGCTGTGCCTCGCTGTCCTCAGCGCCTCCACCCCCTTGCTCGCCGACACGGTCTGGCTGAAAAACGGTGACAGGTTGAGTGGCAAAATCGTTCTTTTCGATGGCGGCAAGCTGCTGATCCAGACCGAGTATGCCGGTGCGGTAACGATCGACTGGAAGCAGGTCAAGACGCTGGAAAGCGACCAGGAGCTGCTGGTCAAGCAGGATGCCTATACGGGAGAGAAGGCCAAATCGCTGCATGCGGCCGGGGAGGGCAAGGTGACGCTGGCCAATGGCGAGGCACCAAAGACTGTGGAGTTGGCGAGCGTCCAGCAGATCCTCAAGCCCAGACCGGTGGTCGAGGACCTGGTATGGAAAGGCAATATCGATGCGGCTCTGGATTATCAACGGGCCGAAAGCGACACCGATGATTACGACATCGACTTCAAGACCAGTGCTCGTCACGGCAAATGGCGACACACTGCCGAAGGCGAATACAACCGTGAGTTCCAGGATGACGTGGTGACCACGGACAACTGGCGCGCCGAATATTCCCTCGACCGTTTCCTCACGGATAAGTGGTTCTGGCAAGGTCGCCTGGTCTATAAGCGCGACAAGGTTGAAGAGCTGTCCCGTCAGCGTACCGTCGGCACCGGTCCGGGGTATCAGTTCTGGGATGACGAGTTGGGTGCTTTCTCCCTGAGCTCCCTGGTCAACCGCACCGATTACGAGTTCGTCGATGGTGACAAGGAAAACTTCCATTCCGTGGCGATGAAGTGGGATTACAACCGCTACCTGATAGGCAAGAAGGTGGAGTTCTTCACCAATGGCGAGGTGGGCAAACCGCTGTCAGGCGTTGCCGATTATGCGCTCGATTCAGAGCTGGGCTTGCGCTACAAGGTGACGGAATGGGCCTCGCTCAACCTCAAGGCCGAACGCAACATCATCAGCGGAACCGACGAAGCCGATCTGGACAAGACCCGATACACGGCCGGGTTCGGTGTGACCTGGTGAGGCGTTGAAAAAGTCGCGGCCCTGGTCGTAATGCTGTTCATTTCAGGAAATTGTAGGAGCGAGCATGCTCCGGGCGGCGTTCCGACGATGGTCGTCAACGATAACGCTGGAAACCTGATACCCCGCGTCGCTCTCAGGTTCATCGCGAGCTTGCTCGCTCCTACAGAGAATACCTTCGCTTAAGTGAACATTTGCCCGGCAAAATGCCACAGGCACAAAAAAGCCCCGCTGTTGAGGGCGGGGCTCTTTTACTGCAGCTTAAACAAGCAAAAGTTAGATAACTTTTACTTCTTCAGCTTGCATGCCTTTCTGGCCGCGGGTAGCGATGAAAGAAACCTGCTGGCCTTCTTTCAGGCTTTTGAAGCCGTCGGACTGGATGGCTTTGAAGTGAACGAACAGGTCGTCACCGGATTGTGGGGTGATGAAGCCGAAGCCTTTTTCATCGTTGAACCATTTAACGGTGCCGGTTTGGCGATTAGACATGGTGTATCTCCAAGAAACATATCATTGACGAACAAGGTCGTCAATTGGGGGCAGCAAGTCGTCCCACGCGCTTGTTGAATCCTGCACGACATGT
>NZ_JBNNVQ010000168.1:0-6578 GCF_050280625.1 Pseudomonas sp. NPDC089569 | reverse complement strand
CGGCAATCACGCCGATGTGTTCATACACCTGTCCTTGACCCGCCTCATCGCCCTGATGTCGCGCAAGGAGCAGCCGTTTGCCTATCTCGACAGCCACGCCGGCATCGGTCTGTATGACTTGCAGGGCGATCAGGCCAATCGGACCGGCGAGTACCTGGAAGGTATCGCACGCTTGTGGGATCAGCCGGATCTGCCGATCCTGACGGCCGATTACATGCAGGTGCTGCATGAGATGAACCCGGATGGCCAGTTGCGCTATTACCCAGGGTCGCCGGAGTTGGCGCGTCGCCTGACGCGGCCGCAGGATCGCGTGTTGCTCAACGAGAAACACCCGGAAGACGGCGTGCTGCTCAAGGACAACATGAAGGGCGACCGTCGTGTTGCCGTGCATCTGGGCGAGGGCTGGCACATCGCGCGGGCGTTGTTACCGGTGGCCGAGAAGCGGGCGCTGATGCTGATCGATCCGCCGTTCGAGAAGCTCGATGAGATGCAGCGCTGTGCAGCGTCGTTGAAAGAGGCCATTGGCCGCATGCGCCAAACTGTGGCGGCGATCTGGTACCCGGTGAAGGATCAACGCGCTTTGCGTCGTTTCTATCAGGACCTGGCCGGCAGCGGTGCGCCGAAGCTGTTGCGCGTGGAGTTGCTGGTGCATCCGCTGGACACGCCAAACAGCCTGAACGGTTCCGGTCTGGCGATTGCCAACCCGCCGTGGGGGCTGGAGGAAGAGTTGCGTGAGTTGCTGCCGTGGCTGTCCAAAAAGCTTGGGCAGACCCAGGGTGGTTGGCAGATGGATTGGTTGATTGCTGAGTAACCCGTAGGAGCCAGCGGTGCGGCGACCCGACTTGCCGGCGAAAGCGACCTCAGGGACGCCTTCGCCGGCAAGCCTGGCTCCTACAGATGATCTTCTTCAGATCGGGCAGGTCACGCCCGTGCCGCCAATCCCGCAGTAGCCTTCCGGATTTTTCGCCAGGTACTGCTGGTGATAGGTCTCGGCAAAGTAGACGGTCGGCGCCTGATCGATTTCGGTGCTGATGTCGCCGAGGCCGGCCTTGGTCAATTCAGCCTGATAGGCCGCCTTGCTTTTGATTGCCGCGTCCAGTTGCTCAGGCGTAGTCGCGTAGATCACCGAACGGTATTGGGTGCCGATGTCGTTGCCCTGGCGCATGCCCTGGGTCGGGTTGTGCAGTTCCCAGAACATCTTCAGCAGGTCTTCGTAGTTGACCTTCGCTTTGTCGTACACCACCAGCACCACTTCAGCGTGGCCGGTCAGGCCCGAGCAGACTTCTTCGTAGGTCGGGTTTGGCGTGAAGCCGCCAGCGTAACCCACTACGGTGCTGACGACGCCTTCGCGCTGCCAGAAGCGGCGTTCGGCACCCCAGAAGCAACCCAGGCCAAAAATGGCGAAGTCGACGTCCTGGAAGAATGGGCCCAGCAGCGGCGTCTCTTCGAAGACGAAGTGCTTTTCAGGCAGGTTCATCGGGGTTTCACGGCCGGGCAGAGCTTGTTCTTTGGTTGGAAGCACGTTTTTGTTCACCAGAATTTCCGAGCGCAAGACCATGTTCAGTCCCCTCGTGGTTGAGATGTGAAGATCCAGACCGCCAGTGTGCCCAATGATGCCGAGTTAATCACTACCCCCTGTAGGAGCGAGCATGCTCGCGATGGACTCAAGGACACCGCGGGGCATCAAACACCCGGCGTTATCGTTGACGACTATCGCGAGCGTGCTCGCTCCTACAGGGGGGGCGTGCGTGGTTGTCAGGCGATGGGGCCGCGCGGGTAGCGCTTGAGTTTTTCGATCAGCTCGGCGCCCGGGATCGGGCGGTCGAACAGGTAGCCCTGGCCGACGTCGCAGCGATGGCGACGCAGGAAGGACAGCTGATCGGCGGTTTCAATGCCTTCAGCCACGACCTTGAGTTTCAGGTTGTGGGCCATGGCGATCACCGCGGAAGTGATTTCCATGTCGTCCTGGTTGTCCGGGATTTCGTGGATGAAGCTTCGGTCGATCTTGATGATGTCGATGGGGAATTTTTTCAGGTAACTGAGCGACGAATAGCCAGTGCCGAAGTCGTCCATGGCCAGTGTCAGGCCCAGGCCCTTGAGCTGGTCGAGTTGCATGTGGGTGTCTTCGGTGGCTTCCAGCAGCAGGCCCTCAGTCAGCTCCAGCTCCAACAGGTTCGCCGGTAGCGCTTCTTCCTTGAGGATGTTGGCGATGGACGCCACCAGGTCCGGATCGGAAAACTGTTTGGGCGACAGGTTGATCGCCACCTGAAGGTTGCCCAGGCCGGCGGCTGTCAGCGCTTTGCTCATGCGGCAGGCCTGGCGGGCGATCCATTTGCCGATGGGAATGATCAGGCCGGTTTCTTCGGCGACGCTGATGAACTGGTCCGGGCGGATCATGCCTTTTTCCGGATGATCCCAGCGCAACAGCGCCTCCATGCCCAGCAAGCGACCGGAGCGCAGGCAGAGCTTGGGTTGATAGAAAACATCCAATTCGTTCTGGGTCAGGGCGCGACGCAGGTTGTTCTCGACGAACAGCTTGTAGCTGGCTTCGGCATTCAGCGCTTCGGTGAACACTTGCACCTGGTGCTTGCCGTTGGCCTTGGCCTTGTGCAAGGCCAGGCCGGCGTTGCGCATCAGGGTCTGTGGATCACGCCCGTGCAGTGGTGCGCAGGCCAGGCCGACGGAGCCGGTCACGCTGATCAGCTGGTTGTCGACGAACATCGGCTTGTCGAGGGTGGTCAGCAATTGGTTGGCCACCTGCTGGCCGGCTACCAGGTCGGTGTTGTCCAGCAGCACCGCGAATTCGTTGCTCGCGAACCGCGCCAGGCTGCCGCCGGGGCTCAGGCTGTTGCGCAGGCGCCGGGCCAGGCTGATCAGCAGCTTGTCGCCGGTCTGGTGGCCGAGGCTGTCGTTGATGCGCTTGAAGTTGTCGATGTCCACCAGCAACAGGCTGATCGGGGTATCGCTGTCTCGGGCGAAGCGCTCATCCAGGTTACGGATGAACGCCGGGCGGTTGCCGAGGCTGGTCAGGTTATCGGTATAGGCCAATCGCTCGATGCGTTGCTGGGCGAGTTTGGTCTGGGTGATGTCTTCGTAGATGCCGATGTAGTGAGTCAGTTCACGGTTATCGCCATACACCTTGGAAATCGACAACTGGCCCCAGTACGGTTCGAGGTTTTTGCGGCGGCTCTTGAATTCGCCCTGCCAGCTGTTGCTCTTGGCCAGCGCAGAGGGCGCGTCGAACAGCAGCTCGCTGAGGTTTTCCAGGGCCGGCAGTTCCGCCAGGCGTTGGCCGTGGACTTCCTCGGTGGTGTATTGGGTGATCGCGGTGAAGCTGGGGTTCACGTACTCCACCACACCATCGCAATTGACCAGCAAAAAGGCGTTGGCGCTTTGTTCGACCGCACGCTGGAACAGGTGCAGGGCGCTGGTGGCGGTGCGTCGATTGTGATTGCTGATGACTTGGGCGAACTGGTCGGCCAGCTCGCCGGCGAAGGCGATTTCATCCGATTGCCAGGCGCGTGTGGCACCGGTTTGCTCAAGGCACAGCACGCCGACCACCTGGCCGTCGACGCGGATGCTGGCGTCGAGCATCGCGTTGATGTCTCGTGGACGCAGGGCTTCGGCTATTTCCCGGGTGCGCGGGTCGCGCATGGCGTTATGGGCGTCGATGGCGCGGCCGGTGTGCAGGGCATCGAGGTAGTCGGGAAAGTCGCTGACGGTGATCGGCTGCGGCAGCACGTATTGCTGGTTGGCGCGGTGATAGGCCGAGATCGGGACCAGCATCGAGCCATCGAGGTTCCACAGGCTGGCGCAGTCGATGTCATAAATCTCGCAGGCGCTGCGGGTGATCAGTTCGGCGGCTTCCTGCAGGGAGTTGTTGCTGCTGTAGCGCTGGCGGGTCAGCAGCAGGATCAGGTCCTGCTGGGCGCGTACCCGGTCCAGGTGCTGGAGTTGTTCCTGCTGGGCGCGCTGGTTGAGTTCCAGGGCGATTTGCAAGCGTGAGTTCTGGGTTTCCAGGTCCAGCGCCGGCAGCAAGGGGTCATCTTCGAACAGGCCGTCGATGACCAGCAGGTAACCGCGCAACAGGTGTCGATTGTGTTGTTTGTAGGCTTCACCCAATTCCAGCAGGTTCAGCGAGCCTGAGGCGGTATGCAAGGTGTAGCGGATCAGGTAGTGCGAGGCTTCGCTCAGTTGTTGCTGGATGGTGTCGTGCAACTGATAGCGCGCTTCGGGCTCCATCAGGCTGGCGTAGGGCGAGCCGATCAGTGCGCACAATTCCACGGCCGGCAGGCCGAATTGTCGCTCGCAATTGGGATCGAGAAACAACAGCGCCCAGCTTGGTTCATTCAGCCGTTCGAAACGCAGCATGCCGAGCCGCGAGGGCACAGGCAACTGCGTCACTACCTCGGCCACCATACGGCTGGCGGCATCGGGTTGGCTTTTCATGGAGGGAAACTCGCTTCGAATTTGCTGAACGCGCCGGGCTCACGCCTTCTTTACTGTTGCCTGCGGCAAGGTTGCATCATTGCGGCACCGACTGACAAGAGAGATGGAGGCCAAGTGCTATAAGAATATGTCGGCAGAAGCGAAGTTTTCTTCAATTAATCGCAAATAGTCAGGCTATTGATCGAACTTCAGCCCTGATCCAGTTCAATGCGCGTCGATTGCAGCAGGCTGCCATCCCGATCGTGATAACGCACCTGGACCTGTTCCGTATCGACGATCAGGTGCGCGAAGTTGTCCTGGCTGATCACCGGATGGCCCAGTTCGTGCCGATAATCGCCGGTGGCGGTCCGGATCAGGGGTTGATCGAGGATAAAGGTGGAGTCCCTGGCATAGGGCAGCAGGCTGCTGTTGCACAGGGGGGAGGACACGATGGTATGGACCTCGAATTCCGGGTCCTGGCTGTGTGTCAGGCGACTGGTCAGCGAGCCGTGGACATCGCCGCAAATGAAGATGACGTTCTTGATCCTGTGTGTACGAATCGTCTCCAGCAACCGCAACCGTTGTTCGGGGAAAGCCTGCCAGGCGTCATCCCCAAGGCGCTTGCGGTCAGGGTAGAGCATGACGCTGGTGACGACGAATTTGACTCGGGCGGGGTTATGGATCAGCCAGTCGCATAAAGCCTGTTCCTGTTCGGTATCAAGGATGCGCCGGTCGTTGCTCGCGAGATTGCGTTGGGTGCGACTGTCGGTGACGAACCATTCGATATCGCCATTGGAAAATTGGTACCAGTATTGTTTTGACGATGAGGTGGTTATTCGGGCAGGGCTGTGACTGGCTTGATATATTTCATAGGCAGCCATTGCGTTCTTGTATAAATAATCATCCGCACTGCTTTTATTAACGGGCCAGTTGTCCTCTATCTCGTGGTCGTCAAGAATCATATAAGTGGGAATGGAAGACATTAACTTGCTGATATGCGGCTGGGAAAATGCAGTGCGATATTTGGCAAGTATTTCCGGGTATTCCCGATCGGGTGCGATTAAATTCAAATCATCGACATACACCTGGTCTCCCGTCATCAGCATGGCATTGACCGGTGGTGTTGCATGGCGTGCCAGATTGGCGATGGAGGCGAAGATCCGGTCGCCCAGATGAGGGGCAACCGGTATGCCGAGGGTCATGCACAGGTAGCGGCAGGAACCAACGATGTAGGCGCGAGGCGTGCTGGCCTCGCTCGATTGCGTGCGCAGGTCGTAGATGTCCCGAGGCCATTGCAGTGGCAGTTCCTGAACGGTTTCGGCGGTGTGCACCGGGCTCATGGGTGAGAACCAGCCGGCCTGGTACTCGTACTTCGTATCGCCGGCAAGGTCCTGGAGGACGATGACGGCTGTCATGTCGCGTTCGGCTGTCAGTCGTGCAAATACGCCGGGGCTCCAGTGTTCGTCCCCGGCACGACGATAACGAATGCCGGCAAATGCCAAAGCGTTGCTTTGCCATTCGCCGCGTAGAAAGATACGTGCGCTGTTAGTTGTTGTATTGCCAATAAGAGGTCCGACAGTAGGCTTGAACATATTCGAGTCCATTCGCTGTTTTGGTTTTCAATCAAGGTGGAAAGTTATTGCTTGTATTGGCTGTTATATAACTAAGGCTAGTGATTGAATCGCAAAAAAAATCGGGCCGAAACAGACTTGAGTTGTGGGCAATATCAGCCACAAAAGTAGGAAGTAATCTTTACAGATAAAAAGTGCGGGCAAAAAAAAGCCCCGCCATTTGGCGGGGTTGAGGTACGAGCGTGGCGCTCGGAAACTGTGAAGCGCGACTGGCCCTCCGGTGAAGGAGGGCCGGCCGGTGTTACAGCAGGATGGTGCGGATGTCCGCCAGCAGGTCGCTCAGACGCTTGGTGAAGCGTGCAGCAGCGGCGCCGTTGATCACGCGGTGATCGTAGGACAGCGACAGAGGCAACATCAGTTTCGGCTGGAAGGCTTTGCCGTCCCAGACGGGCTGCATGGTTGCCTTGGAAACACCGAGGATCGCCATTAAATTCATTGGTCCATCGGCTGAAGTCATTCGCCGCATGGGCGACAAGACCGAAGCCCGCCGCAGCATGATCAAGGCGGGAGTGCCGGTCA
>NZ_JBNNVQ010000167.1:0-6865 GCF_050280625.1 Pseudomonas sp. NPDC089569 | reverse complement strand
CCGGTTTCCTGAGTGAAGCCTTCAACCCAGGCCTTGGTCAGGCCTTCGTGCTGCGCGTTGTAAACCACGATGCCGACGCCATCGGCTGCATACACCCAACGGCAAGGCCGTTGGCGTAGCGCAGATCGATGCGCGCAATGTTCGTAATCTGCTCTTTGAGCGTTTTTTCATAGATGGCAATGAAGCGGCGCATCTTTTCCACCAGGTTGCCGCGTCCCAGCAGCAGTTCGATTCCCGGGCCGGCACTGCCGGGACCGGTGGTCAGGAACCAGCTGCCGCGTTCACGCAGCTCCAGGCGTGTAATCGAGAAACCCAGAGGCCGGAGCATCTGACTCAACACCTGGTATTGCTGCATCACTTGCTGCTGGGCCCGCTGCGGACCGAACAGCTGTGGCAAGTGTTCATAATTGGCCAGTTCCCGCGGCGTAAAGGCCTGGCCCTGGTTGTTCAACAACGACTCGTCGCCCCAGCGGGCCACCGGCAATTGTTCTTCCAGACGAATCACGACTTGATCCGGCCATACCCTGCGCACTTCGGCGTGAGCAATCCATGGCATCTGCTCCAGCTCGCTGCGCATGCTCGCAAGGTCAATGGTGAAGAAGCTCGATGCCACGTAAGGCGCAATCCGCTGCTGCACCGCTTGCTGGCTGATGTAACTCAGGTCGCCCTGCACGTTGATCTTGGTGATCGGCCGATCGGCGTACGGCAGCAATCGCTGTGCGCCTTCATAGGTACCGAACCCCAGCGCAACCAGCAGCACCGGCCAGAACAGGCTCTTGAGAAAGCCGAAATTGGCTTTCGGCAGGCGCGCGGACATCGGCTCTTTGGCCACCATTCGGCTGGCACCCCGCGGCACCGGCTTGCGGCCGGTTGCGGGTGGCTGATGACGTAGCTGTGCGCCTTGCATGGTCTTAACCTCGCGGCTCTACTTTGCGGGCAGCGTTGCCGACAACGCTCTCGGCCAGAATGGCCAGAACCAGTTGCTGAAAATCCAGGCCGGCAGCACGGGCAGCCATCGGAACCAGGCTGTGATCGGTCATGCCCGGTGCCGTGTTGACTTCCAGGAACCAGAACTGTCCGTCAGCGTCCTGCATCACGTCCGCCCTGCCCCAACCGGCAATACCCAGCGCCTCACAGGCTTTTGCCGTGAGGTCCATGAGTTCCTTTTCCTTGTTGCTGTCCAGGCCGCATGGAATGCGGTATTGGGTATCGTTGGCCAGGTACTTGGCGTCGTAGTCGTAAAAGCTGTGGGGCGTGCCCAGGGCAATCGGTGGCAACACCTGGTCACGCAGCGTGGCGATGGTGAACTCCGGACCTTGAATCCATTGCTCGACCAACACTTGCGAATCGTAGGTACTGGCCGCCTTCCATGCGTCGATCAATTCAGACGCGGAAGTCACTTTGGCCATCCCGATACTTGAACCTTCATGGGCCGGTTTGACGATCAAAGGCATGCCCAGTTCCGCTGCCGCAGAAATACAATCGGCCTCGCTGCTCAATACCGCGTGACGCGGCGTCGGGATACCGAGGCTGTGCCAGACCTGCTTGGTGCGCAGCTTGTCCATAGCCAGCGCAGAGGCGAGGATGCCGCTGCCGGTGTAAGGAATGCCCAGGCATTCGAGCAAGCCCTGCATGCTGCCGTCTTCACCGCCACGACCGTGGAGAATGATGAAGGCGCGGTCGATTTTTTCGCTTTGCAGACGCTGCAGAAGGTCATCGCCCACATCGAGACCGAACGCGTCCACGCCTGCGCTTTGCAGCGCATCGAGAACGGCGTTGCCCGACTTCAGCGACACTTCGCGCTCGGCACTCTTGCCGCCGAACAGCACGGCGACACGGCCGAAGTCCTTCGGCGCGATAGTGGAGACGAGATTGGCGTAAGCAGCAGTCATTTCAACTTCCCCTCGACCGGCGCGACCACGGCTCCGGCGAACAACTCACTTTTCAACAGTTTCGGTGCGAGACCGCCGATATCCCCGGCGCCCTGGCACAGCAAAATATCCCCGGCACGCAGCAACGGCTTGACCACCGGCGCCAGGTCGACGCCACGATCGATGTAGATCGGGTCGAGCTGACCGCGCTGACGAATGCTGTTGCACAGCTTGCGGCTGTCGGCACCCGGAATCGGCTCTTCGCCGGCCGGATAGACTTCCATCAGCAGCAACACGTTGGCGTCCGCCAGAACATTCACGAAATCGTCGTACAGGTCGCGGGTACGGCTGTAGCGGTGCGGCTGGTAAACCATGACCAGGCGACGCTCCGGCCAACCACCGCGTACGGCCTTGATCACCGCCGCGACTTCGGTCGGGTGGTGGCCGTAGTCGTCGACCAGCATTACGTTGCCGCCTTCTACGGGCAGTTCACCGTAGACCTGGAAGCGTCGGCCCACGCCCTGGAACCCGGACAGGCCCTGGACGATGGCCTCGTCGCTGACGCCTTCGTCAGAGGCAATGCAAATGGTGGCCAATGCATTGAGCACGTTGTGGTTGCCCGGCATGTTCACCGAGACATCCAGAGGCTCGCGATCGGGGCGCAATACGGTGAAGAAGGTTTGCATGCCTTGCTGGCGCACATTGATGGCACGCACGTCGCAGTCTTCGCCGAATCCGTAGGTGACGGTCGGACGCTTGACCTGCGGCAGGATTTCACGCACCACAGGATCATCCAGGCACACCACTGCCAGGCCGTAGAACGGCAGGTTGTGGAGAAACTCGACGAAGGTTTTCTTCAGCTTGTTGAAGTCACCGTCATAGGTCGCCATGTGGTCGGCGTCGATGTTGGTGACCACGGCCACCAGCGGCTGCAGGTGCAGGAAGCTGGCATCGCTTTCATCGGCTTCGGCGATCAGGTAGCGGCTGGTGCCCAGCTGGGCGTTGGTCCCCGCCGCATTCAGGCGGCCACCGATCACAAAAGTCGGGTCCAGGCCACCGGCGGCGAACACCGATGCAATCAGGCTGGTCGTGGTGGTTTTGCCGTGGGTACCGGCGACGGCGATGCCGTGACGATAGCGCATCAGCTCGGCGAGCATTTCCGCACGCGGCACCACGGGAATACGACGCTCCAGTGCGGTGGCGACTTCCGGGTTGGACGTGTTCACGGCACTGGATACCACCAGTACGTCGGCAGCGGCGGCGTTTTCGGCACGGTGGCCGATGAAGATTTGTGCGCCGAAAGACTCCAGGCGCTCGGTGACCGGCGAAGCCTTGAGGTCGGAACCGGACACTTCATAGCCCAGGTTCAACAACACTTCGGCAATCCCGCACATGCCCACACCGCCGATGCCGACGAAGTGAATACGACGGATGCGGCGCATTTCCGGTTGCGGCATGGCTTTCTGATTCTCAACCATGGGCCACCTCCAGGCAGGTATCGACGACGTTACGGGTAGCATCGGGTTTGGCCAGGCGGCGGGCCGCGGTGGCCATATCGTTGAGTCGTTGCGGTTGCATCAGGACCTCTGTCAGGCGAGCGGCAAGATCCGCTGCGCCAGTCGTTCTTTGCGGCATCAGGAAGGCTGCGCCTTCACGGGCCAAATAATCGGCATTGCGGGTCTGGTGATCGTCGATGGCATGGGGCAAGGGCACCAGCATCGAGGGCAGACCGGCGGCAGCCAGTTCGCTGATGGTCAGCGCGCCTGCGCGACATACCACCAGGTCGGCCCAACCATAGGCTTGGGCCATGTCTTTGATGAACGGCTGCACCTGCGCCTCGACGCCGGCGGCGCGATAACGCTCTGCAGTCACTTCATCGTGGTTTTTGCCGGCCTGATGGAACACGTCCGGGCGCAGGTCGACGGCGACTTGCGACAGGGCTTCAGGCAGCAACTTGTTCAACGGCTCTGCGCCCAGGCTTCCGCCCAGGATCAGCAAACGCGCCTTGCGGCCGGACAGTGCCGGACGCGGTGTTTCGAGGAACAGCTCGGTGCGCACCGGGTTACCGGTGGTCCGACGGCTGCTCGACAGGGTAAAGGTGTCGGGGAACGCTTCACAGACCCGGGCGGCCAACGGCACCAGCAACCGATTGGCGGTACCGGCCACGGCGTTTTGCTCATGAACGATCACCGGCACTCCGGCCAGTTTGGCGGCAACGCCACCAGGACCGGTCACAAAACCTCCGAATCCGACGACGCAGACCGGTTGCAGCCGACGAATGATCGAGCGCGCCTGCCAGACCGATTTGAGCAACATGTACGGTGCCTTGAGCAGGGACAACTTGCCCTTGCCCCGCAAACCGCTGGCGTTGATCCGGTGCAGTTCGATGCCGGCCGCCGGGACCAGGTCGTTCTCGATGCCTCGCGGCGTACCGAGCCAGTGCACGGTGTAGCCGCGGGACTGAAACTCGCGGGCACAGGCCAGCGCCGGGAACACATGGCCACCGGTACCGCCGGCCATGATCAATACGTTAGCGCCCATGGTTCGGCTCCTCGGCGAAGTCGCTCTCATGGAATTCCATCTCTTCGCTGCCCAGGTGGGTACGACTTTCCCACTCGATGCGCAGCAACAGACCGAGACAGGCGCAGCAGATCACCAGCGAACTGCCGCCATAACTGAGGAATGGCAAAGTCAGCCCCTTGGTTGGCAACAGGCCGACGTTCACCCCGATGTTGATCAGGAACTGACCGATCCACAGGAACGACAATCCATAGGCGACGTAGGCAGCAAAGAACTGCTTGGCCTTCTCGGCCCACAAACCGATGTACATGCCGCGAATACAGACAAAGACGAACAGCGCCACGGTGCACAGGGAACCCACGGCGCCCAGCTCTTCGGCCAGAACCGAAAACACGAAGTCGGTGTGGGCTTCGGGCAGGTAGAACTGCTTCTGCACGCTGTTGCCCAGGCCGACGCCCAGCCATTCGCCACGACCGAACGCGATCAGCGCCTGGGACAATTGATAGCCGGCGCCGAACTGATCGGCCCATGGGTCGGCGAAGTTGGTCAGACGCGCCATACGGTACGGCTGCATCTGGATCAGCAGCACCACCGCCGCCACCGCCAGGACCACCATCAAGGAAAAACGGAACAACCCGACGCCGCCGAGAAACAGCATCGCCGCGGCCGCGCCCATCATCACGACGGTGGCGCCGAAGTCCGGTTCCATCAGCAACAGGCCCGCCATCGGCAGCAGCACGATGAACGGCTTGAAGAAGCCCATCCAGCTTTCGCGCACTTCCTTCTGGCGACGCACCAGGTACCCGGACAGGTAAATCACCACGAATACCTTGGCGATTTCCGAAGGCTGCACGTTGAAGAAGCTGAAGCCGATCCAGCGCATCGAGCCGTTCACTTCACGACCGATCCCCGGAACGATCACCATCACCAACAGGCCGAACGCGCCGATCAGCATCATCCAGCCCATGCGTTGCCACGTGGCGATCGGAATCATCATGGTGACCACGCAGGCACCCAGGCCCAGCACGACATAGATCAGGTGGCGAATCATGTAGTACAGCGGACTGCCCGACTGCACCGCCGCGACCTCGGTCGATGCCGAGGCAATCATGATCAAGCCCAGGCCGAGCAATGCCAGGCAACCGGCGAGCATCGGAAAATCGAGGTCGATTCCGCGCCCGGTAATCAGCGGCGATGGATACGGCTTGACGATGTTTCGCAGGCTCATGCCAGATCCTCCACGGCGCGGACGAACTGGTGACCACGGTCTTCGTAGTTCTTGAACATGTCGAAACTGGCACAGGCCGGCGACAGCAGAACCACATCACCCGGCTGCGCGGCGGCGCAGCACTGCTCCACGGCTTCGACCAGGGAACCTGCACGGATCAGCGGCACGGCGTCGCCGATGGCCTCGCCAATCTTGTCGGAGTCGCGCCCCATCAGGATCACGGCACGGCAGTTGGCCGCCACCGGGTCACGCAGATCCTTGAACTCGGCCCCTTTGCCGTCGCCACCGGCGATCAGCACGATCTTGCCGTCGATGTCCGCGCCCAGGCCTTCGATGGCCGCCAGGGCGGCGCCGACGTTGGTGGCCTTGGAGTCGTTGTAGTAGCCCACGCCGTGCAGATCGCGCACCCACTGACAACGGTGCTCGAGGCCGGCGAAATTGCGCAGGGCCGAAAGCATCGCGTCGAACGGCAGACCGACGGCATGACCCAGCGCCAATGCCGCCAGTGCGTTGGACTGGTTATGGGCACCGCGGATTTTCAGTTCGCGCACCGGCATCAGGTTCTGGAACTCGAACGCCAGGTATTTTTCGCCCTCTTCTTCACGCAGGCCGAACGCCTTGAAATCCGGTTTGGTCAGGCCGAAGGTCCAGCATGGCTGACCCTCGCCCATCAACGGACGGCTCAGGGCATCCTGGCGGTTGACCACGAACTGCCTGGCCCCACGGAAAATCCGGTGCTTGGCCAGGTGATAGGCCGGCAGACCGCTGTAGCGGTCCATGTGGTCTTCGCTGATATTGAGCACGGTCGCCACTTCGGCGTTGAGCTGGTCGGTGGTTTCAAGCTGGAAGCTCGACAGTTCCATCACGTACAGCTCGACGTCGTCACTGAGCAGATCCAGTGCCGGAGTACCGAGGTTGCCGCCGACGGCGACACGCTTGCCGGCCGCAGCCGCCATCTCGCCGACCAGGGTGGTTACGGTGCTTTTCGCATTCGAGCCGCTGATGGCCACGATCGGCGCCTTCGCGTTACGCGCGAACAGCTCGATGTCACCGGACAGTCTCACGCCACGGGCAGCAGCGGCCTGCAGGGCCGGGGTCGCCAGCGCCAGGCCGGGGCTGACATAGAGCTCGTCGGCACGGCACAGGAACTCGACGCCCCACCAGCCCGGCGGGCGGCCGATCGGTGATGCGGATCGCCAGATCGACGTGATCATCGATCAAGTCCACCTGGCGATCCTCAAGCAAC
>NZ_JBNNVQ010000166.1:0-7203 GCF_050280625.1 Pseudomonas sp. NPDC089569 | reverse complement strand
CTTCCGATCTGCTCGCTCCCACAGGATATGTTTCCCCTGTGGGAGCGAGCCTGCTCGCGATGGGCGCCAATTCATTCACCACCGATCTGGCCCAATGCCCGGCGCAACCTGTCCGCACTCGCCCGCGGGCAATTCAACTGCACCTGCGCCAGCCCCAACCAATCGGCCATCCCCCGTAAATTCATCGCCAGCGCCAGCATCCCCTCTTCATCCAGCCCCACCTCTTCTTCATGCACGGCATGAACGGCCAATCGCCCGGCAGCACGTTCGGCGCGCACATCGACCCGCGCTGCAATCCGTTCGTTGTGCAGAAACGGCAACACGTAGTAGCCGTAGATCCGCTTATCCTGCGGCGTATAGATCTCCAGCCGATAGCGAAAATCAAACAGCCGTTCAGTGCGACTGCGTTCCCAGATCAGCGAATCGAATGGAGAAAGCAACGCATGGGCCGCGACCTTGCGCGGCACCCTGGACTCGGGCAGGCAATAAGCCGGTTGTCGCCACCCCTGAACCTGGCACGGCAGCAACTGGCCCGCCTCGACCAGCTCCGCCAGACGTGGACGACTGTCCGCAGGGTTCAAACGGAAATAGTCACGCAAATCCTTTTCCGTCCCCACGCCCAAGGCTGTCGCGGCATGCAGCAACAGTTGACGCTGGGACTCGGCTTCGTCGGGCAAGGGCTGCGTCAGGATCGTCGAAGGAATCACCCGTTCCGGCAAGTCATACAAGCGCTCGAAGCCGCGTCGGCCTGCCACGGTCACTTCACCGGCGGCGAACAGCCATTCCAGTGCATGTTTTTCCGCACTCCAGTCCCACCATGGCCCTGCCCTTTCCTGACGACTGGAAAGGCTGCCGGCACCGAGTGCGCCCTGATCCTGAACACAACCCAATACACGACGAATGGTGCCCTGTTGTTCACGACCAAATCGCGCCAGTTGTTGATAAATGTCCTCACCCCGTTTGGCTCGCTGCATGCGCCAGCGCATCAACGGATACATCGACAGAGGCAACAGCGAGGCTTCATGCCCCCAGTATTCAAATAGCGTACGACGCCGCCCCAGGCTCCAGGCAGCCTGGTCGAGCAAGTCGGATGGATACTGGCCGAGACGGGAAAACAGCGGAAGGTAGTGCGAACGCACCACCGCATTGACTGAATCGATTTGCAGAATGCCCAGCCGTTCGATCAGTTGGTTGAGCTGGTGCGGCTTGATCGTCGCCGGCGGCTGGCGCCCGTTGAATCCTTGGGCAGCCAGCGCCAGACGCCGAGCCTGTTTAAGGGAGAAGGACTGTGTTGCGGGCATGGGTACCTCCTTGTCTGCTCGCAACCTACCTCACGCGGAAGCTGTTTGTGTAGCTGGGTACCTGTCATTTATGCACGGGATCATTTATGCATCGGGTCATTCCAGAATGGCTTGATCGATTCATTCTCCACGTCGGCCCGGCTCATGCCGATGTCCTTGAGCGCTTCGTCGCTCAGGCTCGCCAGCAAATCGCGTTCACGATGCAATTCGTACCAGCGACCGAACTTGTGCAGCAGATCGGAAATCAGGTGGACCGAGTGTTTTTCTGCGCCTTGAAACTCATGTTGACCTTTCATCTTGTTGCCCTCCGTTTGGATGGCTCCAGTCTCTCGCCAGGTCTAAGATCAATCCAACGAATGTTTCTGATGTCACATATCTCGGAGATTGATGCATGTCGGCCTACCCGAGTATCGATACCGAAGTGCTGCGAACCTTCGTCGCCATTGCTGACCAGGGCGGGTTTACCCGCGCCGGCGAATTGGTCAACCGCACCCAATCGGCCGTCAGCATGCAAATGAAACGGCTGGAAGAAGATGTGCTGCAGCGCCAGCTGTTCCAGCGCGACGGGCGGCAAGTTCGACTGACGGCAGAGGGTCAGGTGTTGCTGGGCTATGCCCGGCGAATCCTCAAGCTGCATAGCGAAGTGTTCAACACCCTGCGCGAGCCCGATATGGTCGGCACGGTACGCATCGGCACGCCGGATGATTACGTGATGCGCTTTCTGCCGGGGATTCTGCGGCGTTTCGCCCAGTCCTATCCGCTGATCCAGATCGAAGTGCACTGTGAATCATCAAAGCAACTGTTGATGCGCCAGGATCTGGACCTGTCCATCGTCACCCGCGAGCCGGGCAGCGAAATCGGCCAGTTGCTGCGCAAGGAACGTTTTGTCTGGGCCGAGGCGCATTGCTATAGCGCCCACGAACAAACGCCCTTGCCCCTGGCGATGTTCAACAGCGATTGCTTCTGCCGCTTGTGGGCGTGCAATGCACTCGATGCCCAGGGTCGCGATTATCGAGTGGCGTACAACAGCGACAGTTTGTCGGCGATCATGGCGGTGGTCAGCGCCGGCCTGGCGGTCACCGCACAACTGGAAAGTCTGATTACGCCCGACATGCGCATCCTCGGTGAGGCCGAAGATCTGCCTGTGCTGCCCGAGGCCAGCATCATGCTGGTGCGCAACCTGTATAACCCGTCACCGATTACCGAGTGCCTGGCCGAGCATATTGTCGACGGCTTCAAACTTTAACGACGAGCGTTACCGCACACGCCACCAGATACCCGCAAAACAGTCCACGAAGCAGCCGTTCGTCAATGGCATGGGCCATCTTCACGCCCCAACTGATGCTCAGCATCCCGCCAATTGCCAACGGCACGCCGACCATCCAGTCCACTTGATGATGTACCGCATAGGTCACCAACGTCACGCTCGTGCTCGGCAAGGCCAATGCCAATGACAACCCTTGCGCAACCACCTGACTGGTGCCGAACACACTGGTCAAGAACGGTGTCGCGACCACGGCACCGCCCACGCCAAACACCCCGCCCATGGTCCCGGATGCCGCGCCAAGCACGCCGAGCCATGGCCAGTGATAATTCATCCCGGAAACAGCCGGCGCACGGGACCTGAACATCCGGGCCAGATTAAGGACCGACAACGCGATCAGGAATCCGACGAACCCCAGGCGCATGGTTTGCGCGTCGATGCCTACCGCCCAAAGTGAGCCCACCCAGGCAAAGGCGAACCCCATCGTGGCCAGCGGCAATCCATGACGCCACTCGATTCGATTGCGTTGCTGATAGCGCCACAGCGCAAGCATCACGTTCGGCACCACCATCACCAGTGCCGTGCCCTGGGCTATTTGCTGATCGAGACCGAACAACACTCCCAGCAGCGGGATGGCGATCAAGCCACCGCCGATTCCAAACAAGCCGCCAAGAGTGCCCAGAGCAGCGCCAAACAATAGATACATCAAGAATTCAGTCACAGCTGATACCTCCGCTTGCGTCAGGGCTTCATCCTACGCAGCAGGGTGTGGCACGGAAACGCACAGCGACGCACAATGGCTTTGCTAAAGTCGCATAAGCGTAAAAGACATGAACCCGAATCAATTGACCGACCAGTTGGGACTGTTTCTAGACGTACTGGAAACCGGCAGCTTTTCAGCCGCATCCCGTCGTCATCCACTGACGCCTTCGGCTGTAGCGCGGCGCATTGACAGCCTGGAGAGCGCGGTCGGCAGTCAGTTATTCATCCGCAGCACCCACGCGGTGCGGGCCACGCCTGCGGGATTGGCGTTTGCCGAGCGCGCGCGGCGGGTTGTCGCCGAGTTGCGCCTGGCCCGGGCCGAGGCGGTATCGCTGAGCAGCGCACCCGAGGGCCTGATTCGTATCGATGCGCCGGCCGCGTTCGGTCGACGGCACCTGGCTCCGGCCATTGCCGACTTTCTGATGCTGTACCCCGGTCTGGATGTGCAGTTGCAACTGATCGACAGTTTTGTCGACATGCAGGGTCTGAACCTGGGCAAGGTCGACCTGGTGCTGCGTGCCGGACAAATGGCCGATACACGACTGGTAGCCACGCCTCTGGCGAACCTGGTTCGCATCGCCTGCGCCAGCCCCGACTATTTGAAGCGCCGTGGCGTACCGGGCGACCCGACGCAATTGACCGAGCACGACGGTCTGGATTGGGCCGGCCTCGCCCCACCCTTCGCCTGGCGCTTTGAGCACAACGGACGATTTGAAATGCATAGACCGTCACGCGTGCGCATGAGCGCCAACAATGCCGAAGCCCTGGTGTGCGGAGCCCTTGCCGGTTTGGGCATCGCGCATCTGCCGACATGGCTGGCCAGCGAATACCTGCTACGCGGCGAACTGTTGCCCTTGTTCTGCGAAAACGGCCTGCCCGAACCGGAAAGCGCAGGGATCTATGCGCTGCGCCTGCAACAACAACCCAATTCGCGCAGTCGCCTGCTGCTGGAATACCTCAAGACACGATTCAGCCCGATCCCTCCCTGGGATCTGGTGCTGCAAACCCATCTGGACCGCCACTAGTCCATAATTATCTGGTGCATTAAAGATTTGCCCGCTAGATTCATGATGATCACTGACCAAGGCTGCGAGAAATGACCACCGAGCACACCCCACCAGACAACTGCGACGACCTGCTGCTGGATAATCAGGCCTGCTTCGCCCTGCATTCCACTTCGTTGATGATGACCAAGGTCTACAAGCCCTTGTTGCAGGCGTTGGGACTGACCTATCCGCAGTACCTGGCAATGATGGTGTTGTGGGAAAAGGATGGCTTGACCGTAGGCGAAATCAGCGCACGACTGCTGACCGATCCGGGATCACTCACGCCACTGCTCAAGCGCCTGGAAGCCGAAGGAGTGCTCAGCCGTACCCGCAGCCATGAAGACGAACGCGTGGTGATCATCGAACTCACCGAACAGGGCCGTGCCCTGCGCGACAAGGCACGCAGTATTCCTCAATGCATCCTCGGGGCCAGTGGAATGACGCTGGAGCGCCTGAAAAACCTGCAGGCAGAGCTGCAAGAACTACGTCGTCACCTGCAAGACAGCCTTTGATTTTCATATCCCCGAGTCTCCCCTATGGGAGCGAGCCTGCTCGCGAATGCCGCATCACGCCCAGCCGCTGTGCCGGCTGAGGCAACCCGATCGCGTCGTTTTTGCACTGTGTCAGGGCATCCGCTTGGCATCAGGTAAAAATTTTCCACTGAAAAAATTTCTCTTCGACCGCTCTGCATCGCGGGCCTGAGCCAAATCACTCAGGCCACGAAAGCAACATCGGCAAATTTTTTTCAAAATTTATCTTGCGCACTAAATATTAGCGCGATACATTTATCTCGCACTTAGTTAACGCGCAAACATTTAGCGCAAACACAAATCCCGAATGAGGATCCACCATGCAAACTCTCTACACCGCAATTGCAACCTCCACCGGTGGCCGTGACGGCCGTGCGATCTCCAGTGACAACATTCTCGACGTCAAGCTCGCCACTCCAAAGGAGTTGGGCGGTGCGGGTGGCGCGGCAACCAACCCTGAGCAACTGTTTGCAGCTGGCTATTCGGCCTGCTTCATCGGCGCACTGAAATTCGTTGCCAGCCAGACCAAACGCAAAATCCCGGACGATGCCTCGATCACCGCACATGTCGGCATCGGCCAGATTCCTGGTGGTTTCGGTCTGGACATCGACTTGCACATCAGCTTGCCGGGGCTTGAACAAGCCGATGCACAAACGCTGGTCGACGCAGCTCACCAAGTCTGCCCGTACTCCAACGCCACCCGCGGCAACGTCGATGTGCGTCTGCATGTAACCGTCTAACTTTTGCTGCCCAATCAGGCCCGAACAGGAAATGAGCATGAACACTTTCAGTAAAGTCTTGACCGGTACCCTTCTCGCACTGTCCATCCAGAGCGCATTTGCCGGCGATGTTGAACACAACACTCAGGCGTTTCTCGATGTGCTGAACGCCGGCACAGGCAAGCCGATGGAGCAAATGACGCCTGCCGATGCCCGTGCGGTATTGGTGGGTGCACAGGCCGGGGTGAAGCTGACACTGCCGAAAGCCGATGTCAGCGAGAAGACCATTCAGGTCGATGGCCAGCCACTGAAGCTGACCATCGTCCGCCCGGCCGGGGTCAAGGGAGAGTTGCCGGTGTTCATGTTCTTCCACGGCGGTGGCTGGGTGCTGGGGGATTTCCCGACTCACGAACGGCTAGTGCGCGACCTGGTCACGGGTTCGGGTGCCGCGGCGGTTTTCGTCAATTACACACCGTCGCCGGAAGCTCATTATCCGGTGGCGATCAACCAGGCCTACGCCGCAACCAAATGGGTGGCTGAGCACGGCAAGGAAATCAATGTCGATGGCAAGCGCCTGGCCGTGGCCGGCAATAGCGTCGGCGGCAACATGGCTGCGGTGGTCGCACTGATGGCGAAGGACAAAGGCACGCCGGCCATCAAATTCCAGGTGCTGCTGTGGCCGGTCACCGATGCCAATTTCGAAACGGGGTCGTATAACCAGTATGCCGAGGGTCACTTCCTCACCAAAAACATGATGAAGTGGTTCTGGGACAACTACACCACCGATGCCGGTCAGCGTAACGAAATCTACGCCTCGCCGCTGCGGGCAACCCCGGCACAACTCAAGGGCCTGCCACCGGCGCTGGTGCAGACCGCCGCAGCCGATGTACTGCGTGATGAAGGTGAAGCCTATGCCCGCAAGCTCGATGAAGCCGGTGTGCCGGTGACCTCGGTCCGCTACAACGGGATGATCCACGACTACGGTTTGCTCAACGTGGTCAGCCAGGTTCCTGCGGTGCGCTCGGCGATGTTGCAGGCCTCGCAAGAGCTTAAGGAGCACCTGAAGAAATAACCCCCGACTGTAGGGGCACGGCTTGCCGGCGAAGACGACCTCAAGTACGCCTTCGCCGGCAAGCCGTGCTCCTACGGGGGGACCGAGCCATGTGTCGGCCCGCATTTCAGGCAAAAAAAAAGCCCGACTCAATGGTCGGGCTTTTTCATTCCTCAAGCAGTGCTTATTTGGCACGGCCTTTGTAGGAACCGCCATCGCGGGTATCGATCTCGATCATGTCGTCGATTTCGATAAAGTCGGCAACCGACAGCTCAGTACCGTTCTTCAGTTTGGCAGGCTTCATCACCTTGCCGGAAGTGTCGCCACGAGCGGAACCTTCGGTGTAGGCAACCTGACGCACGATGGTGGTCGGCAGCTCTACGGAAACCAGACGGCCTTCGAAGAACACAGCTTCGCAGACGTCAGTCATGCCTTCTTCGATGAACGGCAGAACGGCCTCAAAGACTTTGCCGCACAACCCACCACTTCAACGGAACAACAACGATCCTGGCTGGAACGCATGGCGCGAA
>NZ_JBNNVQ010000165.1:0-7246 GCF_050280625.1 Pseudomonas sp. NPDC089569 | reverse complement strand
TCGGTTACAGTAGCGTTAATGGTTGACTGTTCTCCAATGGCCACAAGTTGAGCGGGCGTGGCGGTAAGTTTAATGACAAGATCTAGCTCGCAGGATGTCACCCCGCTTCTTCACTGAATTATTCTGCGCGCTTTTAGTGGACACACTAAAGCTGTAGCTTACAGAAAAAGGCCTTTTGGGTCTACCGCCAATGAGCCTGAAAGGCCAGAGAATGCGACAGGTCGTCGCTTGGCGGTGTAAAGCCGGGCTCAAACACTGGATTTGACCCCGACTTCAAGTGCACTTCAACGCAGGTCGAGCACGTCCTGCATGTCATAAAGACCAGGCTCGCGCCCTTCCAGCCACAAGGCAGCCCGTACGGCGCCCTTGGCGAAAGTCATGCGACTGGAGGCCTTGTGGGTGATCTCGACACGCTCACCTTCAGCGGCGAACAACACGGTGTGATCACCGACGATGTCACCGGCGCGAACCGTTGCAAAACCGATGGTTTCACGCGCGCGCGCACCGGTCTGCCCCTCACGACCATAGACCGCCACCTCTTTAAGGTTACGACCCAGGGCATCGGCAATCACCTCACCCATGCGCACCGCAGTACCCGATGGCGCATCGACTTTATGCCGGTGATGGGCTTCGGTGATCTCGATATCGACATCATCACCCAGCACGCGGGCAGCCGTGTCGAGCAGTTTCAGGCACAGGTTCACACCAACGCTGAAATTGGCCGCGAAAACGATCGGGATGTCCTTGCCGGCCTGCGCCAGCAATTGCTTCTCTTCAACGCTGAACCCCGTTGTACCGATGATCATCGCCTTGCCGTGCTTGCGGCAGAACGCGAGATTCTTCAGGGTCACGGTCGGATGCGTGAAATCGATCAGCACGTCGAACTCGTCAACGACGCGATCCAGGTCACCTGACAACGGCACACCGATACGACCCAACGCCGCCAACTCACCGGCATCGGCACCTACCAGCGTACTGTCGGGACGATCCACTGCTGCCGTCAATCCCGCGCCCGGCGCCTGATGCACCGCTTCGATCAGGGTTTTACCCATGCGCCCGGCGGCGCCCATCACAGCTATACGTCGCATGCCTGCCTCCTTACAAGTCGCCGAAGAAGCGCTTCACGCCTTCGAACCAGCCAGTGGTTTTCGGCGAATGGCTGTTATCGTCCGCCAGGGAGTTGCGGAACTCCTCCAGCATCTCGCGCTGACGACGACTCAGGTTGACCGGTGTCTCGACCGCGACACGGCACATCAGGTCGCCAGCACCGCCACCGCGCACAGGCGCAACGCCCTTGCCGCGAACGCGGAACTGCTTGCCGGTCTGAGTCCCTTCCGGAATCTTCAGCTTGACCCGACCGTCCAGAGTCGGGATCTCCAGCTCACCACCCAGCGCCGCATCGACGAAGCTGATCGGCACTTCGCAGAACAGATGCTTGCCGTCACGTTGGAAGATCGAGTGCTCACGCACGTTGATCACCACGTAAAGGTCGCCGGTCGGCCCGCCCTGGGCACCCGCCTCCCCTTCGCCAGACAAGCGGATACGGTCACCGGTATCGACGCCGGCCGGCACTTTCACCGACAGGGTCTTGTACTCTTCGACACGACCTTCGCCGCGGCAGGAATCGCACGGATCGGAAATGATCTTGCCCTGGCCATGGCAACGCGGGCAGGTCTGCTGCACCGAGAAGAAGCCTTGCTGCATGCGCACTTGACCGATGCCGCCGCAGGTCGGGCAGGTCACCGGCGAGGAGCCCTTCTTGGCGCCCGAACCATCGCACGGCTTGCAGTTGACCAGCGTCGGAACCCGGATATTCACGGTCGTGCCGCGCACCGCTTCTTCCAGATCCAGTTCCAGGGTGTAGCGCAAGTCGCTGCCACGCTGGGCACCACCACGGGAACCACCACGACCGCCGCCGAAGAAGTCACTGAAGACATCGCCAAAGATGTCAGAGAAATTCTGACCACCGAAACCGGCACCGCCGCCACCCATGCTTGGGTCGACACCGGCATGACCGTACTGGTCGTACGCCGCGCGCTTGCTGGAATCGGACAGTACTTCGTAGGCCTCGTTGGCCTCCTTGAATTTCTCTTCCGACGCCTTGTCATCGGGATTACGGTCCGGGTGGTGCTTCATCGCCAGGCGGCGATAGGCCTTCTTCAGGTCCGCCTCGCTTGAGCCTCGTTCAACACCCAATACTTCGTAATAGTCACGCTTTGCCATAAGTCATTTGCACTCTTGAGGACGTTCGACAAACCTCTCCTGAGCCCTGCCGAACTCGTTGAGCCCCAATACAGGCCCGGACCCAACTCACGTCAATTCAACGATCCTGGTCTTTGTTTCAATGCGGCACTGTTGGCACGGAAAGCAGGAGCATTCCCGGCCATGCCATCAACACGCGAACACTGTCGCATGCTGTAAAAATTCGCTTGCTCCAGACACGCCAACGCGGGAGCAAGCTCCCGCGCGGCGACATCCTACCAGTCACCGCCTCAAGGCAGTCAACCGGCCGACCAACAACTTACTTGTGGTCTTTGACTTCTTCGAACTCAGCGTCGACCACGTCATCGGCCTTTTCGGCCGACTCAGCGTGAGGCGCTGCGCCTTCGGCAGGCTGAGCCTGCTCGGCGTACATCTTCTGAGCCACCGGCGCGGAGACTTTGGACAGCTCTTCAACCTTGGCTTCGATAGCAGCCTTGTCGTCACCTTTCACGGCGGCTTCCAGGGCAACTACGGCAGCTTCGATTGCAGCCTTCTCTTCAGCGCTCACCTTGTCACCTGCGTCGGCGACCATTTTGCGAGTCGAGTGAACCAGTGCATCACCCTGGTTACGGGCAGCAGCCAGCTCTTCGAACTTGCGATCTTCCTCGGCGTTGGCCTCGGCATCACGCACCATGCGCTCGATTTCTTCGTCGGACAGACCGGAGTTGGCCTTGATCACGATCGACTGAGTCTTGCCGGTAGCCTTGTCTTTGGCACCCACGTGCAGAATGCCGTTGGCGTCGATGTCGAAGGTCACTTCGATTTGTGGAACGCCGCGTGGTGCCGGTGGAATCTCGGCCAGGTCGAACTTGCCCAGGGACTTGTTCTGTGCAGCCTGCTTACGCTCACCTTGCAGCACGTGAATGGTCACGGCGCCCTGGTTGTCGTCGGCAGTCGAGAACACTTGCGACTTCTTGGTAGGAATCGTGGTGTTTTTCTCGATCAGCGCGGTCATCACGCCACCCATGGTTTCGATACCCAGGGTCAGCGGGCTGACGTCCAGCAGCAGAACGTCCTTCACGTCACCGGCCAATACTGCGCCCTGGATGGCGGCACCCATGGCAACCGCTTCGTCCGGGTTGACGTCTTTACGAGCTTCTTTACCGAAGAACTCGGTAACCAGCTTCTGTACCAGCGGCATACGGGTCTGACCGCCAACCAGGATCACGTCGTTGATCGAACCAACGTCGATACCGGAGTCTTTCAGAGCGATACGGCAAGGCTCGATGGTGCGCTGAACCAGGTCTTCCACCAGTGCTTCCAGCTTGGCACGGGAGATCTTCACGTTCAGGTGCTTTGGACCGGTCGCGTCTGCAGTGATGTAAGGCAGGTTCACGTCGGTCGACTGTGCGGAAGACAGCTCGATCTTGGCTTTCTCGGCAGCTTCTTTCAAACGCTGCATCGCCAGCGGGTCACCCTTGAGGTTCATGCCGCTTTCTTTCTTGAACTCGTCTACGAGGTAGTCGATCAGACGAATGTCGAAGTCTTCACCACCCAGGAAGGTGTCGCCGTTGGTTGCCAGCACTTCGAACTGGTGCTCGCCGTCAACTTCGGCAATTTCGATCACGGAAACGTCGAAAGTACCGCCACCCAGGTCATAAACGATCACGGTGTGGTCGCCCTTGGCCTTGTCCATGCCGTAGGCCAGCGCTGCCGCGGTCGGTTCGTTGATGATGCGTTTTACATCCAGGCCCGCGATGCGGCCGGCATCCTTGGTAGCTTGACGCTGGCTGTCGTTGAAGTAGGCCGGAACGGTGATCACCGCTTCGGTCACGGACTCACCGAGGTAGTCTTCGGCGGTCTTCTTCATTTTCTTCAGGATTTCAGCCGAGATTTGTGGCGGAGCCATTTTCTGGCCGTTCACTTCAACCCAGGCATCGCCATTGTCAGCCTTGGCGATCTTGTAAGGCACCATCTTGATGTCTTTCTGTACGACTTCTTCGTCGAACTTGCGACCGATCAGACGCTTCACCGCATACAGGGTGTTGTGCGGGTTGGTCACTGCCTGACGCTTGGCCGACTGGCCAACCAGGATTTCGCCATCATTGGCGTAAGCGATGATCGATGGCGTGGTACGCGCGCCTTCGGCGTTTTCAATAACTTTGGCTACGCCGTTTTCAAGTACGGAGACGCAGGAGTTGGTGGTCCCCAGGTCGATACCGATGATTTTGCCCATGTTCACTCTCCCGAAACTTTGGATTTGGTTGCCGCAGCAGTGGTTGCTAACTGCGGTAGCACTTAAACGCTTGACTTCTAAATGGGGGCCCTGCGGCTAATTTCAAGCCTGCTCGTCAATCGAAGGCGAAACCGGTGCCGGAGCCTTGCTGACCACGACCATCGCCGGGCGCAGCAGACGACCATTGAGCTGGTAGCCCTTCTGGAACACCTTGAGCACGCTGTTGGGCTCCAGATCGGCGCTTTCCTGCATGGCCATTGCCTGATGAAGAACGGCATTGAACGGTTCGCCATGCGGATCGATCGCTTCCAGCTGATAACGCTTCAGAGTGTCCTGGAACATTTTCAGGGTCAGTTCGATGCCCTCGCGCATTGGACGAATGCTCTCGTCATCCGGGCTGGACAATTCCAGGCCGCGCTCCAGGCTGTCGATGATCGGCAGCAGATCGCCGGCGAATTTTTCCAGCGCGAACTTGTGAGCCTTTTCTACATCCTGCTCGGCGCGACGGCGGACGTTCTGCAGATCGGCGGCCACGCGCAAAGCTTGATCCTGCGCGCCTGCCAGTTGCTCTTCGAGCACTTGTACACGAGCCGCCAGATCTTCGCCCGAAGCCTCCGGGCCCTGGTTGGCGTCCGGGTTTTGCGTATCCACTGTCTGTTCGTCAGCCATAGAATTCTCCTTTCAATATCGTCCGCGAGCTCGACTCGCGCTTCTGGCCAGCTATATGGGGCCTCAAATTCCGGCTTCAAGGGGGCCTGAGCATTACCCCCACAAAAAACATCTGTTTTTTTCATTCCCTGACGCGCTAAGGATTTCGTCGGACCAAGCAAATCAAGCTAACGCGAAGCATTGTCAGCCCGAAACAAAACACTGTATAAATAACCAGACCTAACATCTGGGAGCGGCCTTCATGCTGGTGCACCTGTCCGTACACAACTACGCCATCGTTGAACATCTCGATCTCGAACTCGATCGTGGAATGAGTGTGATCACAGGGGAAACCGGCGCCGGCAAATCGATCATGCTCGACGCGCTGGGCCTGACCCTCGGCGATCGGGCCGATAACGGCGTCGTCCGCCCCGGCGCAGACAAGGCCGACATCCTGGCAACCTTCGACCTGGCCGATATCCCGGAAGCCAGCGCCTGGCTGGCCGAACGCGACCTCGAGCACGATGGCCCATGCATCCTGCGTCGCGTGATAACGGCAGAGGGGCGCTCGCGCGGCTACATCAACGGTACGCCCTGCCCCTTGAGCGACCTCAAGGCACTGGGGGAACTGCTGATCGACATTCACAGTCAGCACGAACACCAATCCTTGCTCAAGACCGATACCCATCGCCGCCTGCTCGACGAATATGCCGGCGCTACGGATCTTGCCCGCCAGGTACAACTGGCCGCCCAACGCTGGCGCCAGACTCGTCAGGAACTGGAGCGGCTCTCCAACTCGGGCGACGAGCAACGCGCTCGACATCAGTTGCTCAGCTACCAGCTCGAAGAACTGGAAAACCTGGGCCTTGGCGACAATGAACTGGAGTCGCTGGAGCAGGAACACAAGGACCTGACCAACGCTGAAACCCTGCTGGGCATCTGCCGACAAGTGGTCGAACAATGCAGCGAAAGTGATTCGGGCAATGTGCTGAACGCCCTCACTGCCAGCCTCAATCGACTGTCGAGTGTAAACAGTTCAATCGGCGCACTGGGAGAGGCCAGCAGCCTGCTGACCAGCGCCCAGATCCAGGTGGAAGAAGCCGTGGGCGAGCTGAATCGCTTCCTCGACAATTTCGACGCCGACCCCTCGCGCCTTCAATATCTGGAAGAACGCCTCGACTCCATTTATACGCTGGCACGAAAACACCGCATCCAGCCGACCGAGGTCGCCGAGATGCAGCAGAAGCTGCTGGATGAAATCGAAACCCTCAACGCCAACGACGAATCCATCGAGCGACTGAGCGACGAACTGTCGTCCTATGCTCGCCACTACCAGGAAAAGGCTCGCGAACTGAGCGACTTGCGTCACCAGGCATCCGGCAGCCTGGCCAGCGCCGTTGAGCATGAAATTCAGCGACTGGGCATGCCAGGCGGACGTTTTACCATCGAGCTTCGCCCCAACAGCGGTGGCGACCTCCTGCCCCACGGGCTCGAACAGATCGAACTATTGGTCAGCGCCAACCCTGGCCAGCCCTTGAAAGCCTTGGCGAAAGTGGCGTCGGGCGGGGAACTGTCGCGGATCAGCCTGGCAATCCAGGTGATCACCGCACAAACCTCCCGCGTACCGACCCTGGTGTTCGACGAAGTGGACGTGGGTATTGGCGGACCGACTGCCGAGATCGTCGGTCAATTGCTGCGCCGGCTGGGTGAACGCGGCCAGGTATTGACCGTTACCCACCTGCCACAAGTCGCAGCGCAGGGCCATCAACACCTGTTTGTGCACAAAGTACGCGGGGAGGACGCCACTCGCACCGCCGTTTCCAAACTGAGCAAGAATGATCGCGTCGAAGAGGTAGCTCGAATGCTGGGCGGCATAGACCTCACCAAGGAGTCCCTGGCTCACGCCAGGAAGATGGTCGTGACGGCAAAAGTTTAAGGCCGGCAGAAAGCACGAAGGCGACCCCAGGGTCGCCTTCGTTCGTTTCGCGAACCTTGCGTTCGCGCGACATGCTTATTTTTTCTTGCGTACGTACAGCACCAGATTGTGATCAACCATCTCGAAGCCATACTTGTCGACGATGGCTTTCTGCAGACGCTCGATTTCTTCGTCGAAGAACTCGATCACTTCTGTGGTCTCGACGTTGACCATGTGTTCGTGTT
>NZ_JBNNVQ010000164.1:0-7867 GCF_050280625.1 Pseudomonas sp. NPDC089569 | reverse complement strand
ATCGGCATCCGGCTCCCGGACGGCCGCGAAACGTCCTACCGCTACGACGCCTTCGGCCGACGCATCGCCAAGACCGTCGACGGCCACACCACCACTTTCTTCTGGCAAGGCGACCAGCTCGTTGCCGAAAGCAGCCCCAGCCACCACCGCAGCTATGTCTATGAACCCGACAGCTTCCGCCCGCTGGCCCTGCTCGACGGCCACGGCCCGCAACAGGTGCGCGCGTTCCACTACCAACTCGACCACCTCGGCACCCCGCAGGAACTCACCAGCCACGAGGGCGAGATCGTCTGGTCGGCGCGCTACGACGCCTACGGCAAGCTCAGTCAGCTGAGCCATGGCGGCAACCAGCCAATCGACCAGCCACTGCGCTTCCAGGGCCAGTACTTCGACGCCGAAAGCGGCCTGCACTACAACCGCCACCGCTATTACCAGCCAGACAGCGGACGCTATTTGACGCCGGACCCGGTGAAGCTGGCGGGTGGGTTGAATGCCTATCGCTATACGCCGAACCCGACGGGGTGGGTGGATCCGTTGGGATTGGTTGAGTGTCCGGGTGGGGGTGGGTGCAAGAAACCCGTGGGTGGGGAGCGGGATCCTGCGGGGAAGGTGAAGGTTGATGAAGGCGAAGCAAAGCTTCCCTCTCCCCCCAAAAAAGAAACCTATCTGTATCGCGGAGACTCGATACATCCTGACGAAGTCTTCAGAACAGGATTTCTGAGCAAAGGTGAAAGCACCGACCTATTACTTCACGCAATGGACAGCGATGATCCACCCAGTAACTTCGTGAGCACCTCACCTTCCAAGCTAACTGCAATAAAATTTGGAACTAGGTTCAATACCAGAAAAGGCTACTTGTATACACTGAAAAAAATTGATGGAGTCGACGTAAACAAAGAATTAAAAAATCTTGCTCCGTTTGCAGATGAAACTGAAATTGCGATACCTAGAAAAATTGAAACGCGCGACATTCTTGGTGTTACACCGCTAAAAAAGGACGGCAGCTATGTCGGCTACTCACTCCCAAACCCAAACAGGGAATAATATGAAAAAAGTAGAAATTACAATACTTGTAAATGATATAAAGGAAACTGCAACCCTGCACATCAGCCGTGCAAAAGCAGCGATTACTTTCTCCATGAAAAATGGGTTTAGAAAGAAATATGAAGATCAAGACCTATACTGTTGCTTGGCAAAAATTAGAGAAGACAATCCGCATATAGTATTTTTATGCAAAGGGTCAAAACTAAACGTAATGCCTTCAAGAATGTGCTCTCAGATGGCTGGCGGGGTTGTTGCGTACGAAATGAAAATTGGAATGCCTGCTACATTTGACGACATAGTTCATATTTTTGACTACGAAGACAATGACATCGTAAAAACACTTCAAGAACAGATAAATTTCTACAAGGAGTGGCTATTATCTCTAGATCGTGAATAAGCCATCACAAACAAGGTAGATAGCAAGCAAGCCCAGCAACATACTGGGCTAAAACTCCCTCATCAAAATTATTTTAACCCTCCTGTACTTTCTGAACTTTCCCTCTCCACCCTACTAACTTCCTCACAGTTCGCCTGCTAACCGGTGATATCTCTATTGATACCTCCTCCCTAATCTTCATAATCAGACACTGGCTCAACATCCGACTCATCATCAGGCGGAAGCACTTCTCGACTCAACGGATCAGTCGGCGACGGCAACGGATATTCAGGGGTTTCATCAATGTCGGGATCTTTCGGCTCAGCATTCATGGCGCACCTCTCAAGGAACCTGAAATGCAGGTCCTGATGGTTCGAGGCAGACGCGACTGACGCGTTCGATCAGCCAGACAGTCGGTCCACTACACCATGAGTTCACCAATCCTCGTCTTCTTTCTCATCTTCACAATCGACATTGCCCACATCGCCCACATCGCCCGCATCATCCGAATCGTTGAGCGGCACGGTCGCGTCGTCCATCAGAGAACCCGGGTCTTCGTTGCCGGGATCATTGATGAAGGGCACTGCTTGCGCATCTTCTTCCTTGCCGTCGGCTTCCGGCGTCATGGCGAACCTCGAATTGTTCAAGGGTGTATGAGGTTATAGAGCACCCTACGGGCAAACGTTCAGAAATCCTGCCTGCAGACACAAAAAACCCGGCGCCAGGCCGGGTTTGCTGTTTTACAACGCAGAATCAGTGATGTCTGTTTCTGTGTTTGTTCTTGTGTTTGTGACCGCCGCCGGAATGG
Organism: Pseudomonas sp. NPDC089569; assembly: GCF_050280625.1. NCBI lineage: Bacteria > Pseudomonadati > Pseudomonadota > Gammaproteobacteria > Pseudomonadales > Pseudomonadaceae > Pseudomonas > Pseudomonas sp. NPDC089569. The sequence continues at coordinate 5,639 of NZ_JBNNVQ010000164.1, read as the reverse complement.
GAGCTGCCGTGATCGCTGCCCAGGTTGTTGCCGACCGCTCCACCCGCAGCGCCGCCAAGTCCTGCGCCGATGGTCGAGCCGGTGGAGCCACCAAGGCTGTTACCCACAACGGAACCACCCGCGGAACCCAAACCTGCGCCCACCGCGGCTTCGGTACGACTGCCCTTGGGCGCTGCGATTGCGCCACCGGCCGCGCCGCCGACACCGGCACCAATTGCAGCACCTGTGCTGCCGCCCATCTGCCCGCCTACGACGTTGCCCAGCGCACCGCCAAGGCCACCCCCCACTGCCGCGTTGCCGTCACCGGCCGCCATGGCCAGCGGCGCGAGCAACAGCCCGAAAACCAGAGCTGGCACAACCAGAAATGGAGCCTGATGAACAGTGACGTCCTTGCCCTTCGTATTTGCTGTCATGGCGTGCCTCATCTTCTTCAAGGGAGTACAGATTTGAGAGGCCACAGGGAAAATCGTTCATCAACAAAAAGCCCGGCATCGAGCCGGGCTTTTTGATGACTGATTCAGGATCAGTGACGTTTGTGACCATTGGCCAGGTTGCTGCCCACGCCACCGCCCAATGCGCCACCCAGGCCTGCGCCGATGGTGGAACCGGTCTTGCCGCCCAGGCTGTTGCCGATGATCGAACCGCCAGCTGCGCCAACGCCACCGCCGATCGCGGCGCTGGTGCGATGGCCTTTTTTGGCGGCAACGGCACTGCCTGCTGCGCCGGCGACACCTGCGCCAATCGCTGCACCGGTGCTGCCACCCATGCTCTGGCCTACAACGTTACCCAGAGCGCCGCCCAAACCGCCACCAACAGCGGCCGTGCCGTCGCCAGCCATTGCGCCTTGAGCAACCAGAAGACCCAGAACCAGAGCAGGCAGAGTGAAACGCATGACAAAAACCTCAACAATAGGGATGAAAATCAAAGGGCCGAGATTGAAAACTTTAAAGCAGCCAAAGTCCAGACATGCGTGCGCTCAACCTCGTCATTGGCGACGGTTGGACAGCAAAAATGGAAAAGGTTTTATGGCGGGCGAAAAAAAGCCCGCTGGGGAACGGGCAGGATGTTGCTTTCTAACGGATGAATCGAGCCTACGGAGGGCGCTGTGAAAACTTTGTGAAAGGCGCAAAGACTAAAAAATCGTTCACGCTATCGGATACCAGGGGCGCAAAAAACCCCGTTCGATGACGGGGTCTGCTCACAGGTTGATTACTTTTTGACCGGTACCGTTACCCTGGGGAGAAACTTTCCTTTCAGCACGCGACTCGCCCTTGTCTTGATCTTGTCGACCTCAATCTGGTCTTCACCGAAGCTGGCTACATACGCAGTCTGCCCACACTGCACGCAATTGTTGATCGGGAACTCTGCACCGTCGTCTTCGATATACGGATCAGCCATCTCATCACCCCTTCTCAAAAGCGGGATCGACACCGGCAAATCCTGTCTGCCCGAAAAAATATCGATCACCAAGGTTTTTGAGACTAGCCGGTCATTCCTGGACTTCTAGTTCACTCCAGCGAATGACCGACGAATGGCCCACATGATCACTTCAGTTGCACCGCCGTTCCGGTCGCGAACACGACGACCATTCCACCCTTGCCGTCCGGCATGCTGATCTCGAAATCGAGTCCCACGACGGCATCGGCCTGAAGCGCCCGGGCCCGTTCCTTGATCTCGTCGGTGGCCTGGATACGCGCCTCCTTCAACGCTCGCTCGAGCGTCTGTGAGCGCCCACCAAAAAAGTCCCGCATCCCGGCGAACATGTCGCGAACGACATTGATGCCCTGTACCGACTCGGCGCTGACGATATCCAGATAGGCCGTGATCTGCCGACCTTCCACAGAGTGCGTCGTGGTAGTGATCATTGGGTTTCCTTGTCGTTCGGTAAGTGAATCAGAGGAGTTTGATCAACACGGCAGTGACGGTCGCCACCGTACCAATCAAACCTGTGGCCACGGCGACCGGATACCAGAAGGTTTCCCGGGTCAATTTACCGGCCTCGGCGTTCAACTTGCGTTGCTCGGCCATCAACTTCACGATCTCGACATGAATTTTTTCCAGCTCGGCCTGCTTCATGGTGAGTTCCTGCATAACGTGCACGTATCCATCCTGATGATCGGAAGCACCGAGTTGGCTGCCCTGTGATTCATTTTGTACCTCAAACCAAGCACAAAACGAATCCCCCGCCCTGACAGCGATTCAAGGCACCAAATCCTGTGAGAGCCACAAAAAACGAGGCTTTGCGACAATGATTCCTACACGTCGAAGCATTGTCCTACGTTAGTTTGCGAAGAGCCTTCCCTGTGCACCTGCAGAAATTGATGCCCAGAAATGCAAAACCCCCGGTTTCTTTCGAAACCAGGGGTTTTGTTTACATCGAATTTGGCGGTGAAGGAGAGATTCGAACTCTCGATACAGTTTCCTGTATACACACTTTCCAGGCGTGCTCCTTAAGCCACTCGGACACTTCACCGTATCTCTTCAAACATGTTCTGTCTGTCGAGGCGCGCTAATGTAGTCGAAAGCTTTTCTGATGGCAAACATTTTTTCAGAATTTTCATGCGCTTAACGCATTTGGCGGTTTCGGGCCGCTCAAGGCGATGGCAAACCGGCCAATCTCCGGCTGCTCACGCGCGTTTATCAGGGAAGACAATGCGCCGCCGCTGTGGCGGGCGGTGCAGGATGGGCGGGGAAACAGTGACTGGCGAGTCAGTCACGGCGCTTTACCTGGCCTGTAGCGGTGGGTAACTTCTGCCCATCTTTATTGAAAGGAATAGCGTCATGAGTGAGTTGATTTCCTACCACCTCGAAGACGGTATCGCGACCCTGACTCTGAGCAATGGCAAGGTCAACGCCATTTCTCCGGATGTGATTGCTGCTTTCAACAGCGCTCTGGATCAGGCGGTGGCTGATCGTGCGGTGGTGATCATTACCGGCCAGCCAGGCATTCTTTCGGGTGGTTATGACTTGAAGGTCATGACGTCCGGCCCGAAAGAAGCCGTAGCACTGGTGACCTCCGGCTCGACGCTGGCCCGCCGTTTGTTGTCGCATCCATTCCCGGTGATCGTGGCGTGCCCTGGGCACGCGGTGGCCAAGGGTGCGTTTCTGCTGTTGTCGGCCGACTATCGCATCGGTGTCGACGGTCCGTTCAGCATCGGCCTGAACGAAGTGCAGATCGGCATGACCATGCACCATGCCGGTATCGAGCTGGCCCGTGATCGCCTGCGTCGATCCGCGTTCCACCGTTCGGTAATCAATGGTGAAATGTTCAACCCTCAGACCGCCGTGGATGCCGGCTTCCTCGACCAGGTGGTTTCGGCTGAAGAGTTGCAGGGAGCAGCACTGGCGATGGCTCGTCAGTTGAAAAAGATCAACATGACCGCCCACAAGAACACCAAGTTGAAAGTTCGCAAGGCGCTGCTGGAGACCCTGGACAACGCAATCATTCAGGATCAGGAACACTTGGGTTAAGTCCCGCTCGCTGAAACAGAAAGCCCGACCGTCGCGTCGGGCTTTTTCTTGCGTACGCTGTCAAAAGGTCCCTGGCCGCTCTAGAACGCAGCTGACCCATCAGTCGGAAACATGTGCTTAAACATCGGCCATCTCCCGCTTCTTTAGCGGCAATTGCCGAAAACAGTGCACGTCCGTACACTGCGCCACCTTTTGTCCCGGTGGGGCCTGAAAATGCTGTTTGTGTTACGTATGTCATTGATGGGGCTGCACTTTATCGTGGCAGGTGTGCTGGGTGTGATACTCGGCCTGTGCCGCCCCTTCAATCCGGACAACAGTCGTTTGTGCGCGCGCCTTTATGCGTGGCCGGCAATGCGCATTTTGCGCTTGCGAATCAAAACCGATGTCGGTCCCTTGATGGACAAGCCCGACAGCTGCGTCATCATTGCCAATCACCAATCCAACTACGATCTCTTCGTCTTCGGCAATGTCGTACCTCGCCGTACCGTGTGCATCGGTAAAAAGAGCCTGAAATGGGTGCCGCTGTTCGGTCAGTTGTTCTGGCTGGCCGGGAATGTGCTGATCGACCGTGGCAATGGGCACAAGGCACGTCAGTCGATGCTGACCACCACCCATACCCTGCAAAACAAGGACACTTCGATCTGGGTCTTCCCGGAAGGTACGCGCAATCTGGGCGAGGACCTGTTGCCGTTCAAGAAGGGCGCCTTCCAGATGGCCATTGCAGCAGGCGTGCCGATCGTGCCGGTGTGTGTCAGCAGTTACGTCAGGCACATGCGATTGAATCGCTGGCGCAGCGGGAAGATTCTGATTCGCTCTCTGCCGGCGATTCCAACCGCCGGTTTGAGCCTGGACGATATGCCCATGCTGATTGCCCAGTGCCGCGAACAGATGCGCGAATGCATCGACTCGATGGACCGGCAACTGCAAGCCGCCTGAAGAAACCCGCCTTGTGCGGGTTTTCTTTTGCCGGCGAACTGTGCAGATTTCACGGACTTCAAGTAACGACAGGACTAAGCTGAACACTGCCTGCCACTCTTTGTCATTGAAAACCTGCCAAAAAGAAGTGAATCAATATCATGGGTAGAGTTGTTGCTGCTGCGGTTTACAGCGCCGGTAAGAAAGTCACCAATATCACCCTCGACGAAGGTGCTGCCTGGGCTGCAAAGCCCGGCCACTTTGTCTGGATCGGCCTCGAAGAGCCCAATGCCGAGGAACTTTACAATCTGCAGCGCCAGTTCAACCTGCATGAGCTGGCTATTGAAGACGCCCTGGAAAAACACAGTCGGCCGAAACTGGAAACCTTCGGCGATGCGCTGTTTATCGTCACTTACTCGCCCATACGGGAGGACGGCGTTCTCAAATTCATCGAAACCCACATATTTGCCGGCAAGGGCTACATCATTACCGCCCGCAATGGTCATTCCGCGTCCTACGGCCATGTCCGCCAGCGCTGTGAGGCGCGGCCGTTATTGCTTGAACACGGCGAGGATTTCGTCCTCTACGCCCTGCTTGATTTCGTGATTGAAAACTACCAGCCGATGGGGGAAGCGATCCACGCCGAAATCGATGAACTGGAACGCAACGTCCTGTGCGACTCGCTCAACGATCGTGACATCCAGAACCTTCACAGCCTGCGCCGCGATGTATTGCGCCTGCGCCGATACGCAGCGCCGATGGTGGAAATAGGCGAAGAACTGCAAAAGCTGAGCTTTCCCTTCATCGACAAAAACATGCGCCCGTACTTTCGCGATGTGCAAATTCATGTCACCCGGCAAATGGAGGACCTGACGACGCTGGCGGAGATCGCCAGCCAGACCATCGAGATCGGCGTGTTGCTGGAGGCCTCGCGCCAGAGTGTGGTGCAGCGCAAGTTTGCCGCGTGGGCGGCGATTCTGGCGTTTCCGACGGCGATTGCGGGGATTTACGGGATGAACTTCCAGGACATGCCCGAGCTGACGTGGCACTACGGGTATTTCGGGGTGCTGGGGGTCATTGCGGTGGGATGCACAGGGTTGTGGGCCAGTTTCAAGCGGTCGGGGTGGTTGTAGCAGGCACCGAGTCGTCTGTGACATTCGCGGGCAAGTCGGATCGCCGCCCGCTCGCTCCTACAGTATTTCATCGGGGGTGGTAGGGCGGGGGGGGGGCGGGACGACGTGGCAGCCGAAGTT
>NZ_JBNNVQ010000163.1:0-7968 GCF_050280625.1 Pseudomonas sp. NPDC089569 | reverse complement strand
CAGGGCGATGAGGCGGGTCAAGGTCAGGTGTTTGAACACATCGGCGTGATTGCCGGCGTGGAAGGCGTGACGATAATTCATGGCTGCTCCTGCGAAGGCCGGGAAGTTTACCTTCTACCGGCCCGCAAGTCAGGGGTTGGCGGCCGAGCGGCCTGCTCAGGAAGGCAAGGCGCGCAAGCGACGGCCGACGACATCCAGCACATCGCAGCCATCACGTAACGGGATGGCGCAGAGCAATGCGAAGTCGCTGAGGATGAAGGGCTCGCATTCGATGGAGCCGTGCATGGACCGGTTATCCAGCACCTAGGTGACGGCGCATTTGCTCAAACAGACCATGACCACCGCAAAACCCTGTGGGAGCGGGCTTGCCCGCGATGACGGAACATCAGTCACCATTGAAGTCGACTGACCCGACGCTATCGCGGGCGAGCCCGCTCCCACAGGGGACTGGTGAAGGCTTTAACCCTGCTCAGGAAGGCATGGCCCGCAAGCGCCGGCCGACGACATCCAGCACATCGCAGCCATCACGTAACGGGATGGCGCAGAGCAATGCGAAGTCGCTGAGGATGAAGGACTCGCATTCGATGGAGCCGCGCATGGACAGGTTTTCCAGCACCTGGGTGACGGCGCGGATTCGGTAACTGGCCGCGTCGGTCAGCACGTCGAGCGGTGCGTGGGTGTCGACGAAGAGCGTGGGCATTTCGCTGCAATTGCTGGTGAGCGCCATGAAGCGGTTGTCAGGATGGGGGATTGGTTTTTCGTAGGGTGGATCGGGTTTAAGTTTTGTCATTAGAAGCTCCCAAGAAAGAACAGGAACTGCCATGAGCCTTCCTACAGGCTAGGGTGGCAGCTATACGCGGGGTAGGAATATCGAGACCTTGGGAAAACTCGACCACGCCGAAGCATGCCCGCGCATAGCCGCCGCAACTGATCTTACGGACGCATGTGAGCGGCCGCAAACCAAGCGTTGACGCTAAGAGCTTCCCATTAGTCTTGAAGGGTTCCTACACCCCACCACTGAACTGTCAGTGACCACCAAAGGCTATCCATGAAACTCACACAGCACCAGTTCATGCAAACCACTACAACTTGAAGGAAATCTCCTAGGAAACCGCCCAGAAATGTCCTAGGACTCATCGCTTCAATTCGCAAGCGATGTTTTGATGAACGTGACCTTCTAATTCAACCCCCCATATATCGACCTACTAAAACATAACCCATGACAATCACCGAAAGTATCAACATTACCCCGAAAGATAATTTTATAATTTTCATTAGACTGACTGGAAACGACAAATAATCCTGAAGATCAAGTTCTCCATTCTCAAGAGATTTTCGCGAAAAAACCAATACTGCAGCAATCCGGACAATTGCAAAATAACGAACAATAGGGTCCCAACCCATAACATCCCTTCTAACCATCGCCACCGGCGAATTACTTAAATGCCTTAACATCTCCGACATGCGAAAATAGGCGACATACAACAGAACTACCAGAGTAAGAAACACAAACAACATCAAACCCAGTCCAGCAAACAAAAATATCACCTCAGATTGACTTCTCACTTCCTCACCATACGTACAACTCCCTAGACAAATACCATCCAGACAAATATAGACATCACCACAAGCAACCATACACAGCAGTTGCACCAGCAAACACAATTGCGCAAGCCATTCCACAAAAAACGGCCACGGTCTTAATCACCCCAACCCATTATTTCTTTTACTAGCCACATCACTATCAAAACAAGACCATCGACTAACGCAAAGCAATAAAACAACCGAACCATCAAAAGAAGACCAGGTGAAAGACATAAGTAGTCATCTCTATTCAGCTCGCCAAGCCTAATAGCTCGCCTAGGCCATACAAAAAGTGGAGCAATACTAACTAAAACAAAAAATCGTGAAAAATGGTCTGCCCCAGCTAAAAATCTCCGATTAACGAAACCTCTAGATCGCCGCAAACAATTTGACAACTCCACAAATTTGAAACAAGAGAGGTAGATACTAATCCCCACAACCAAAAGTCCAATTAAGAAAAAAATCCCTCCCCCAATCAAAAAGAATGTGACTTCAGCGTCACTTTTCACGGATAAATACCCTCATATAAAACCCTCCGAAATTTTCACCAAACTCCTCACCTTTTGTAGTGCCTACTGCTGTTCCAAGACCTACCAGAACAAGCCCACAAGCAACTCCTCCCACTCCCAATGTCGTTACGCCCATAGCGAAGCACACCCCACTGCCAATAGCTGCCCCTCCCATGCTTCCAAGTAACGCACCACCAAACTTCCCCACTTCCGTAAATTTCACTTTCCTGCAAGCTTCTTCCGACCCAACCCGGCAGATTTCCTTCACCTTGAGCCCCGAAGCCCCAGCCCCTAATCCAACCCCACCCAACCACCCAGCTTCATCACTTTGCTGGCCTTGCTCACCCCTTCAATATGCGTGGCATACCCCGGAATCCCGCCCGCCGTACCGGCCTTGCTCCAGTGATGAACAAGATGGCAGTAGTTGCACCTGGCCACTTTTCGAACGCCGCCAAACCTTGAACGGCTCAGCAGCGCTGACGCTGCTGAAAATGGCGAAGAGTTGTTCTTTTCCGGAAGGCGGGCCGCTTCGCAACCATATACTTTGATCAATCATGAAATGACTTTACGTTAACAGAAGGCGAAATTTATTTATCAGACAAAACCTAACAAGCGGGAACAAAAACCCCATTTAATTGCTTTCCACATCTAATTAACCCACCCCATATATCTCCCAACGACAAACAGTACTAGCGCTGCTCCTCCACCTACAAAAGCAGCCCCATATAAAATTTTTATTAACGTCAGCAAGCCTCTAGGAAAGTTTATGTAATCTTTCTCACTAAGCTCACCAGAGCTGATCGCCCTGGACGGAAACGTCAAAAATGCTGCGACACTGATTAACATAAAATAAACACCAAACACCCCACCATTCTTCATTATTGATTTTCGAAGCAAAACCCCCTGAGAATTACTCAAGCAATTAATTATTTCTTTCATCTTAAATAACGCCAAATAAATCTGCCCAAAAATAAATATAAAACCAAGACCAAAAAACAACCCACCCATCGTCAAAACAAAAACAACCTCAACGTCACCTCTCATCAAAAACCTCCCCGTAGACGATTTCACCAACTCTTTCCCCCCCTACCTCCCCGACCAATCCCCCCAAATAAGTTCCTACCCCTACTAAAATCAACGAACACAGCAGCCCCCCTGTTCCGAGAGTACCAATCCCGACACCCACACAAGAAGCAGTACCTGCAGCCCCTATAGCACTACCAAATGCACTTCCTCCCAACGCCCCTCCGAACTTCCCAGCCTCCGTGAATTTAACTTTTCTGCATGCTTCCTCTGTCCCAACCCGGCAGATTTCCTTCACCTTGAGCCCCGAAGCCCCAGCCCCTAATCCAACTCCCACCCAACCACCCAGCTTCACCACTTTGCTGGCCTTGCTCACCCCTTCAATGTTTGTGGCATACCCCGGAATTCCGCCCGCCGTACCCGCTTTGCTCCAGTGCTGAACAAGATGACGGTAGTTAATACCGAGCGCATTTTTGAGATTCGAGTGATCAGGAATACCCACACCTTTACGCAGCAGTGGTTTGAGGTTGTTATCCAGTTGCCGCATCAGCTCCTTGCGTCTGACAAAGAAATCCGTGCCGGTCAGCTTTCCATATTTATCGAAGGTTCTTTGGTGCAGAGACTCAAGCTCTCTCAAGGTGTTATTCAAGTTGTCCAGATGATTGCCAAATATCGCCGAACTAATACCCAGTGCTGTTGAGCTGCCAGCAAGAAAACCGTCGATTTCTTGGAAATGACGCACCATGAACTCAGCTTCTGCATCACTCATCGGCTCCAAAGCAGCATCAACTTTCTGCGCCGCTTCCATCAACAACGCTTCTTCACGGGTGCACTGGCTGTTGCGCGGATCGCTGAGCACGATCAACTGGCCGGGCTTGGCGTAGTTGCCCAGTTGCGGGTTGAGGCGGCGGAATTTTTCCAGCACGGCCGGGCTCGGCTGGGGAAACAGCAGGTTTTCCAGGGCGGCGCGGGACAGGGGTTGTTCGATGATGTGAAAGCCCGGTTCCACTGCTTCGTTGGCTGAGGTTTTGCCGGCACCGGACAAGGCATTGGGCGTCGGACACAGACCGTCCTTGCACGGCTGGCATTCCTCGCAAAACGCGGCATTGCTTTTCAGGCTTTGAATCTGCGCCCGGCTGAGCGGCGCCGGTTGCAGGGGTTGCGGTGCGTCCGGCCCGTGGGGCATGGCGGTCCGAGCCTTCATCGGCGTTCCGCCGACTTCGATCGGCACGCTGCTGAAGATGCCGTCGGGACCGATGCTGATCCAGTGCCCCCCCGCCTGAACAGTGGCGCTCACCCCGCCATCGATCACCACCTGTTCGCCGGCGCTGACATGAAACTGCCGAGTGGCGTTGAGCGCCTGGCTGGCCACGCGAATATGGCGCTCGCCGGTGACCAGCAGGTGATCATCCTGTTTGACTTCGGCGCGGCGCTGGCCGTGGGTGATGCGTTGCTCGTCGGCTTTCAGTTCATGCCGGGCGCTGCCGGTGACGACGATGCTGCGCTGGTTGTCGACCTGCACCCGCTGATCGTTGAGCACATGCTGGGTCCAGTCGCGCTGGGCGCGCAGGTAGATCTCTTCGGCGCCCTGACGGTCTTCGATGCGCAGTTCGTTGTAGCCGCCACCACCGGGGCTGCTCTGGCTGCGGAAGATGCTGCGAGTCTTGTCCGCCGGCAGGTTCAACGGCACCGGCGTCGCGGCGTTGGGCAGGCAACCCATGACCAACGGTTTGTCGACATCGGCATCGACAAAGCCCACCAGCACTTCCATGCCGACCCGGGGAATCAGCACGCTGCCATAACGGTCGTGCGCCCACCCCGTCGCCACCCGCAGCCAGCAACTGGACTGCTCGTTGCGCGGTCCGTCGCGGTCCCACATCAGCCGGACCTTGACCCGCCCATACTCGTCGCAATGGATTTCGCTGTTTTTCGGGCCGGTCACCACGGCGGCTTGATAGCCGGCGATACGCGGTTTTTCGTGCAGCGGCGCACGGAAGAATACGTCCCACGGAGTCGCCACGAAGGTATTGCGATAGCCCTGAAAACCACCCGCCTCTTCACTGCCGGCCGACTCTTCGAGCACTTGCGGCTGGCGGCCATGGTGCTCGATGTGCGTGAGCAACCACAGGTCGTTCCAGACCTCACGCGGATGCTCTGCAAGGGCCAGGAAATGCCCACTGACCAGCGCCGGTTGATCGCTGCCGCCATGGGCTTGCCGGTAATCGGCGCGATGACGCTCCAGCTCACGCTGGGCCTGGCGCCGGCCGACATCAGGGTCGATGAAGTGTCCGGGAAACGCGTAATCCTCCAGCGCGGGCAACTGCCCGCTGTCGAAGCGGCTGTCCAGTTCAAGGCCGGGCCGGCGGAAGTTGTAGTCCCGCCGCGCCACCGCCGTGGTGCGTGCTTGCAACCCCACGTTGAAACGACTGACCACCGGCTCGTCCGCAGCCATGCCGCTGCCCGGTCGATACGGCGTCGGCCGCGGCAAACGCGGGAAAAAGGTCTGGTCGTCGCCGAACAGCAACAGGTGCCCGCCGGGGCTGTGCTGGAAGTGGTAGTGAATGCCGACCTCGGCGCACAGGCGCTGAATGAACGCCAGGTCACTTTCGGCGTATTGCACGCAGTAGTCGCGTTCGGGGTAGTCGACGCTCAACTGGAACTTGAAGGCGTCGGCGAGAATGCCGTGGTCCTTGAGGATCTGCGCGATGATCGCCGGCACGCTTTGATGCTGAAAGATACGTTGGTTGATGCGCTGCCCAAGGTAGGCCAGATGTGGCACCAGGCTGACCTGGTAGCGCGTCAGACGCGTACCGGACTCGCCCTGGCCCACGCGAAAAATCTGACCGTGAATGCCGTGCCCTGCCTCGTCGAACCGCAGAAACGCCAGACGATGCAGCAGGCTTTCCAGCTCGATATCCGGGCAGTCGCTGACCAGTTCCAGATCAAAACGGTACGGTTGGCTGATGGCTTCCTTGCCGGTGAATTCCAGCACCTGGAGTTCGTCGCGCAGGCCGTCGATGGTCAGGGTGAAGCGTGGTGGGTGGGCGGCAGTGGACATCCGATGCAGCTCTGCAGAGGGCGGGTCGGCGATTCTGCATGAGAGGCAAGAGGGGATGGCCGAGGGGCGGGAAAATCAGAAATGCCCTACTCAGCGGGACGTCTTGGCCTTCAGAAGACGGCGCCTCTGACTACATACATAGGCGGGAAATAATGTAGCGAGGCGGATGACGCCTTCGCGGGCAAGCCTCGCTCCTACGGGGGTTGTGTCATTCGTAATGCCACAGACGACACAATACCCGTAGGAGCGAGGCTTGCCCGCGAACCGCCCCATGGGTTGCACCTCGCAACACAAGACGACGAACAAGGCGCAACCCACTTCGTCAAAAATCCATTGCACCGTATCGACTCGACGTCCTCGATTCCAGTTTTTTACTTCCTTTTTACGCAGTCAAAACCACTTTCTAGAAGCAAAAGCACCAAGCAGACACTGCACGTACGTACCAAAATTCACTTCCTGACCAATCGCCTGCCATTCCGACAAAAAATGGGTTGCACCCGGTTGCACCTCCATCAACTCACAGCTAATCTTGCCGCCAGCTGATGCCACGTGGTCGTGGCAAATTTGAGGATAAAAACATGGCTACCACCACCCTTGGGGTCAAACTCGACGACCCGACCCGCGAACGCCTCAAGGCGGCCGCGACCTCGATTGATCGCACACCGCACTGGCTGATCAAGCAGGCAATTTTCAATTACCTGGAAAAACTCGAGGGTGGTGCAACCCTGACCGAGCTCAACGGTTCGGTGACCAGGGACGCTGAAGACGCGGGCGACGTTCATGTCGATCACTCGCACCAGTGCTTCCTCGAATTCGCCGAAAGCATCCTGCCGCAATCGGTGCTGCGCGCCTCGATCACGGCCGCCTACCGTCGCCCGGAACCGGAAGTGGTGCCGATGCTCATCGAGCAGGCACGCCTGCCGGCACCGATGGCCGAAGCCACCAACAAGCTCGCCGCCTCGATTGCCGAAAAACTGCGCAACCAGAAGAGCGCTGGCGGTCGTGCCGGTATCGTCCAGGGCCTGCTGCAGGAATTCTCCCTGTCGTCCCAGGAAGGCGTGGCCCTGATGTGCCTGGCCGAAGCCCTGCTGCGTATCCCGGACAAAGGCACCCGCGACGCGCTGATCCGCGACAAGATCAGCACCGGCAACTGGCAGCCGCACCTGGGCAACAGCCCGTCGCTGTTCGTCAACGCCGCCACCTGGGGCCTGCTGCTGACCGGCAAACTGGTGTCCACGCACAACGAAGCCGGCCTGACCTCGTCCCTGAGCCGCATCATCGGCAAGAGCGGCGAACCGATGATCCGCAAGGGCGTCGACATGGCCATGCGCCTGATGGGCGAACAGTTCGTGACCGGCGAAACCATCGCCGAAGCCCTGGCCAACGCCAGCAAGTTCGAAGCCAAGGGCTTCCGCTATTCCTACGACATGCTGGGTGAAGCCGCACTCACCGAGCACGATGCGCAGAAGTACCTGGCCTCGTACGAACAAGCCATTCACTCGATCGGCAAAGCCTCCCACGGCCGTGGGATTTACGAAGGCCCGGGCATCTCGATCAAGCTGTCCGCCCTGCACCCACGCTACAGCCGCGCCCAGTACGAGCGCGTCATGGATGAGCTGTACCCGCGCCTGCTGTCGCTGACCTTGCTGGCCAAGCAATACGACATCGGCCTGAACATCGACGCCGAAGAGGCCGACCGCCTGCGCACGCCTTCATCCAGCAGCACCTGCAGTAGCCGTCGGCCCAGGTAGTCGGTGGACAGTCCGGCCAACAGCGCCGACTCCACCCCCAAAC
>NZ_JBNNVQ010000162.1:0-8004 GCF_050280625.1 Pseudomonas sp. NPDC089569 | reverse complement strand
CATGTGTTGACTCACCTGTTATTGTTGTATTGGCGACCAGGCAAACAGTTCGTGGCTAGGTAAACCCCACTTGGAGCAAGACCAAATAGGGTCCCAAGGCGTGGCCCGCGCTGGGACCGGGTAGGTTGCTAAAGATGTCCAGTGATGGCCATCGTAGACGAATGACTGTTCAAGACAGAACCCGGCTTACAGATCGACTCTCCACCTTTTTTCTTCACTCTGCTTAAATCATTGGGCAGGGTGCCGGTAGTGGCAATCTCCCTCCTTTCATATCGTCAGCATTATCACTTTCGTAATACCGAAAAAATCTTACTCTTAATAAATTACTTTAACTTCCGAGCGCAGCTTCCTGTGCTTGTTCAAGTTATTGGGCAGATTCACCTGCCGGAATCTCGTTGTCCTTCCTCTTATGCTCCTAAATCTCAGTTCTGTAAGGGTTTTCCTTTAATCGGCGCCTTGACGGTGTGGTGGGCGCATTCCTATAGTGTGCGCAAGTGGCGGAAAGTGGCATGAAGTGGGTTTTTTGGGCGCAAAACGCTAGATTTGGAGAAACGCTGACGTGTTTCGCGGAGCCAACGCTATCAGTCTCGATGCAAAGGGCCGTCTCGCCATGCCGAGTCGGTACCGTGACGAGCTCGTTTCGCGTAGTTCCGGTCAGTTGATCGTCACCATTGATGCCGTTGATCCGTGTTTATGTGTCTACCCGCTCGATGAGTGGGAAATTATTGAAACCAAATTGCGCGCATTGCCTTCGCTACGCGAAGAGAACCGCCGCCTGCAACGTTTACTGATTGGTAATGCCGTCGACCTCGAGCTCGATGGCAGTGGTCGTTTCCTGGTTCCGCCGCGTCTTCGTGAATATGCCAAGTTGGATAAGCACGCGATGCTGGTGGGCCAACTGAACAAGTTCCAATTGTGGGACGAGGATGCCTGGAACGCGGTTTCTGCCGCTGACCTGGCAGCTATTCAACAACCGGGTGCCATGCCCGACGAACTGCGTGATTTGATCCTGTGACTATTGATAGCGGCTTTAACCACATCACCGTACTGCTTGACGAAGCCGTCGAGGCTCTCGCCGTACGTCCTGATGGCTGCTATCTGGATGGCACGTTCGGACGCGGCGGGCATAGCCGGTTGATCCTCAGTCAGCTCGGCCCCGATGGCCGGCTACTCGGATTCGACAAAGATCCTCAAGCGATTGCCACCGGGCAGACGCTAGCGGCCGAAGACGGCCGCTTTGTCGTTGTGCAGCGCAGCTTTGCCGAACTTGGATCCGAAGTCGCCGAGCGCGGTCTGCATGGCAAGGTCAGCGGTATCCTGCTCGATCTGGGCGTGTCTTCGCCGCAACTGGACGATCCGGAGCGCGGTTTCAGTTTTCTCAACGACGGTCCGCTGGACATGCGCATGAACCCGGCGCGGGGGATCAGCGCGGCCGAGTTCGTCAATACGGCACCCGTGGAAGAAATTGCCCGGGTATTCAAGGAATACGGCGAAGAGCGTTTTTCCGGACGCATGGCCCGCGCCGTGGTCGAGCGCCGCGACATCAAGCCATTCGAGCGTACCGCCGACCTCGCGGAGGTGTTGAAGGTCGCGAACCCTGCCTGGGAAAAAGGCAAGAATCCGGCTACCCGTGCATTCCAGGGCCTGCGAATTCACGTCAATAACGAACTCGGCGATCTGGAGGCTGGCCTCGAAGCAGCGCTGGATTGCCTGGAAGTGGGTGGCCGCCTGGTGGTGATCAGCTTCCATTCGCTGGAAGACCGTATCGTTAAACTGTTCATGCGCAAACTGGTGAAGGGCGAGGCTGACAACCTGCCACGTAATCTGCCGGTTCGTCACGTGGCGTTCGAGCCGAAAATCAAGGTCCATGGCAAGGCGCAGACTGCCTCCGACGCCGAGCTCAAGGCCAACCCACGTTCCCGTAGCGCAGTCATGCGTGTGGCGGAGAAGCTGCGGTGAGCAAGTTATTCGCCAAGCCGTTGCCCGGCGGAAGCTTCTTCATGCTGCTGCTGTTTATTGCCGTGCTCGTGTCTGCCGTCGGCGTCTCCTACAGCGCGCACTGGAACCGTCAGCTGCTCAACTCGCTGTACAACGAGTTGAGCGTGCGCGACAAGGCCCAGGCCGAGTGGGGACGGTTGATTCTTGAGCAGAGCACCTGGACTGCCCATAGCCGTATTGAAGTGCTGGCCACCGAACAGCTGAAAATGCGCATTCCCGGCGCCGGTGAAGTGCAGATGGTGGCGCCATGATGAAGCTCGAAGGCGCTCTCTTTCCGTGGCGTTTCCGCCTCGTGCTGGGCCTGCTCGGGGTCATGGTGGCGGCGATCTCCTGGCGCATCATCGACTTGCAGGTGGTCGACCGCGATTTTCTCAAGGGGCAGGGGGACGCACGCAGCGTTCGTCATATTCCGATTCCGGCTCACCGTGGTCTGATCACCGACCGTAACGGCGAGCCATTGGCTGTCAGTACGCCAGTCACCACCCTGTGGGCCAACGCCAAGGAAATGCAGCTGGCCAAGGAAAAATGGCCAGCGCTGGCTGCCGCGTTGGGACAGGACCCGAAGGCCCTGACCGAACGCCTTGAGGCTCAAGCCAATAAAGAATTCATTTATCTGGTGCGTGGGCTCACGCCTGAGCAGGGCCAGGCCGTGCTCGATCTGAAAGTGCCGGGCGTCTATGGCATCGAAGAGTTCCGGCGTTTCTATCCGGCCGGTGAGGTCACCGCCCATATGGTCGGATTTACCGACATCGATGATCACGGCCGAGAAGGTGTCGAGCTTGCCTACGATGAATGGCTGGCCGGCGTCCCCGGCAAGCGACAGGTCATCAAGGACCGGCGGGGCCGGCTGATCAAGGATGTTCAGGTCACCAAAAACGCCAAGGCCGGAAAGCCCTTGGCGTTGTCCATTGACCTGCGCCTGCAATATCTGGCCAACCGCGAGCTGCGCAACGCGATCATCGAAAACGGTGCGAAGGCCGGCAGCCTGGTGATCATGGATGTGAAGACCGGCGAGATTCTCGCCATGGTCAACCAGCCAACCTACAACCCGAACAATCGTCGCAACCTGCAACCGGTCATGATGCGCAACCGCGCGATGATCGACGTGTTCGAGCCAGGCTCGACCATGAAGGCGATCTCGATGAGTGCTGCCATCGAAACCGGGCGCTGGAAACCGAGTGACAGCGTGGAGGTCTATCCCGGCACCCTGCAGATCGGTAAATACACCATCAAGGACGTATCCAAGACCGAAGGTCCGGTGCTGGATATGACCGGCATCCTGATCAACTCCAGTAACGTCGGCATGAGTAAGGTCGCGTTCGACATTGGTGGCGAAACCATTTTCCGTCTGGCGCAGAAACTCGGCCTCGGTCAGGACACCGGCCTGGGATTCCCGGGCGAACGCGTCGGCAACCTGCCCAATTACCGTGAATGGCGCAAGGCCGAGACCGCCACGCTGTCCTACGGTTACGGCGTTTCGGTGACGGCGATTCAATTGGTTCATGCCTTTTCGGCATTGGCCAACAACGGCCGCCTCGCACCGCTGACGCTGATCAAAACCGACAAGCCGCCACAAACCACCCAGGTATTGCCCGAGGCAGTCGCCAAGACCATGCAGGGCATGCTGCAACAGGTGGTCGAAGCGCCGCGCGGTGTATTCCGTGCCCAGGTGCCGGCGTATCACGTGGGTGGCAAGTCGGGTACCGCGCGCAAGACGTCGGTCGGCACCAAAGGCTATGCCGAGAACTCCTACCGCTCGCTGTTCGCCGGATTCGGCCCGATGAGCGATCCGCGTTACGCCATCGTTGTCGTGATCGATGAACCGACCAAGGCCGGTTATTTCGGCGGTCTGGTATCGGCACCGGTATTCAGCCGTGTCATGTCCGGCACCCTGCGCCTGATGAACGTCACGCCGGATAACCTGCCACCTACACAACAAGCCAACGCCACCCCGGTCGTTCCGCTGAAAGCCAATGGAGGGCGCGGCTGATGTCATTGAGTCTGAACAAGATTTTCCCCCACGCCGGCCACGATCTGTTGATTCGTGAATTGGCGCTCGACAGCCGCAACGTGCGTGCAGGGGACCTGTTCCTTGCGGTGCCGGGCGGCAAGTTCGATGGTCGTGCCCATATCGGCGATGCGCTGCAGCGCGGTGCCGCTGCCGTGGCTTATGAAGTGGAAGGCGCCACCGTACTGCCGATCACCGATGTGCCGCTGATTCCGGTCAAGGGGCTGGCGGCGCAGTTGTCCGATATCGCCGGGCGTTTTTATGGCGAGCCCAGCCATCAACTGAACCTGATCGGCGTGACCGGCACCAATGGCAAGACCAGCGTGACCCAACTGGTTGCCCAGGCTCTGGACCTGCTCGGCCAGCACTGCGGAATCGTCGGTACGCTGGGTTCCGGTTTCTACGGTGCACTGGAAAGCGGCCTGCACACCACGCCGAATCCGATCGTCATGCAAGCGACCCTGGGCGACCTGAAAAAGGCCGGTGCCAAGGCCGTCGCGATGGAAGTTTCGTCCCATGGCCTGGATCAGGGTCGTGTCACCGCGCTGGCGTTCGACGTCGCCGTGATGACCAATCTGTCCCGCGATCACCTGGACTACCACGGCACCATGCAGGCCTACGGCGAGGCCAAGGCCAAGCTCTTTGCCTGGAACGATTTGAAGTGCCGGGTGGTGAACCTCGACGACGATTTCGGCCGGCAACTGGCGGCTGAGAAGCGCGAGTCGCGGTTGATCACCTACAGCCTGCTCGACAGCAGTGCCTACCTTTATTGCCGTGAGGCGCAGTTCAACGACGAGGGTGTGCGTGCGACGCTGGTCACCCCTCACGGCGAGCATCATTTGCGCAGCACCTTGCTTGGCCGCTTCAACCTGAGCAACGTGCTGGCCGCAGTCGGTGCCTTGCTGGGCCTGGATTACCCGCTGGACGAAATTCTCAAGGTACTGCCCAAGCTCGAGGGCCCTGCAGGCCGCATGCAACGCCTGGGGGGTGGCACTCAGCCTCTGGTGGTGGTCGATTACGCCCACACGCCGGATGCCCTGGAAAAAGTCCTGACCGCCCTGCGTCCGCATGTGAAAGGCCGTTTGCTGTGCCTGTTCGGCTGCGGCGGCGACCGCGATCGCGGCAAGCGCCCGCTGATGGCCGAAGTGGTCGAGCGTCTGGCCGACGGCGTGCTGGTGACCGATGACAATCCGCGTACGGAAGACCCGGCGATCATTTTCGATGACATCCGCGCCGGCTTCACGGCTGTGGATAAAGTGACGTTCGTGGCTGGCCGTGGCCAGGCCATTGCCCAATTGATCGCCGGTGCCTCGGCGGACGACGTGATCGTGCTGGCCGGCAAGGGGCATGAGGACTACCAGGAAATCAATGGCGAGCGCCATGCCTTCTCTGATCTGGTCGAGGCCGATCATGCCTTGAGCGCGTGGGAGGTGGCCCATGATTGAATCCATGAAACTCAGTGAATTGACCGGCGTGTTGAAAGGCCGCCTGGTGGGTGCCGATGCAAGCTTCGACGGCGTCAGCATCGACAGTCGTGCGATCAAGCCCGGCCAGTTGTTCATTGCACTGACTGGTCCACGCTTTGATGGTCATGACTACCTCAATGACGTGGCGGCCAAAGGTGCCGTTGCAGCCTTGGTCGAGCGTGAAGTCGCCAACAGCACCCTGCCACAGTTGCTGGTGAGCGATACCCGGCAGGCACTGGGTCAGCTGGGCGCGCTGAACCGCGCGGCTTTCAGCCATCCGGTGGCTGCCGTCACCGGTTCCAGTGGCAAGACAACGGTCAAGGAAATGCTCGCCAGTATCCTGCGCACCCGCGGTACGGTACTGGCAACCCGCGGCAACCTGAACAATGACCTGGGTGTTCCGCTGACCCTGCTCGAACTGGCGCCGGAACATACCGCCGCCGTGATCGAACTGGGTGCTTCGCGCCTGGGTGAAATTGCCTACACCGTTGGCATGACCAAACCGCACGTCGCCATTCTCAACAATGCCGGGACCGCCCATGTCGGCGAGTTCGGCGGTCCGGAGAAAATCGTCGAAGCCAAGGGTGAAATCATCGAGGGTCTGGAGGCCGATGGCGTCGCCGTGCTCAATCTGGACGACAAGGCATTCGATATCTGGAAAAAACGTGCCGCCGGCCGCAAGGTGCTGACGTTTGCCCTGAGCAACGCCAAGGCCGATTTCCATGCCAGCGACCTGACGACCGATGCCCGTGGCTGCCCCGCGTTCAACCTGCACGGCCCTGAAGGTGTGGCGCCTGTTCAACTGAACCTGCTCGGCACCCATAACGTCGCCAACGCCATGGCCGCTGCGGCCGCTGCCCATGCACTGGGTGTGTCGCTGTTCGGCATCGCCACCGGACTGGGTGCGGTGCAGCCGGTCAAGGGGCGTACCGTCGCGCAACTGGCGAGCAACGGCATGCGCGTGATCGATGACACTTACAACGCCAACCCCACCTCGATGTGTGCCGCCGTTGATATACTCGCCGGCTTTTCCGGCCGCACCGTTCTGGTGCTCGGGGATATCGGCGAATTGGGTGATTGGGCGCAGCAGGGGCATCACGACGTGGGTGCCTATGCCAGCGGCAAGGTTTCTGCGCTGTACGCCGTCGGACCCAACATGGTTCACGCCGTCAACGCCTTCGGCCCGAATGCCTTTCACTTCAGCACGCAGGCTGAGCTGATCAAGGCCCTGGACGCCGAGCAAGACAAAAACACCACCATTTTGATCAAGGGCTCGCGCAGCGCTGCGATGGAAAACGTCGTCGCGGCCTTGTGCGGGACCAGTTTGGAGAAACATTAATGCTGCTGCTGCTAGCGGAGTATCTGCAACAGTTCTACAAAGGCTTCGCGGTCTTCCAGTACCTGACCCTGCGCGGGATTCTCGGTGTACTGACCGCGCTGGTCCTGTCGCTGTGCTATGGCCCGTGGATGATCCGTACCCTGCAGAACCGTCAGATCGGCCAGGCCGTTCGCAATGATGGCCCGCAATCGCACCTGTCCAAATCAGGCACTCCGACCATGGGCGGTGCGCTGATCCTGTCTTCCATCGGCGTCAGTACCCTGCTGTGGGCAGACCTGACCAATCGTTATGTATGGGTCGTATTGCTGGTCACCCTGCTGTTCGGTGCCATCGGCTGGGTCGACGACTACCGCAAGGTGATCGAGAAGAACTCCCGTGGCCTGCCGAGCCGCTGGAAATACTTCTGGCAATCGGTGTTCGGCCTGGGGGCAGCGGTCTTCCTTTACATGACTGCCGCAACGCCGGTGGAAACCACCCTGATCCTGCCGATGCTCAAGGACTACAGTATCCCGCTGGGCGCAGGCTTCATCGTACTGACCTATTTCGTGATTGTCGGTTCGAGCAACGCGGTCAACCTGACCGATGGCCTCGATGGCCTGGCGATCATGCCGACCGTGATGGTCGGCGGCGGGCTGGGGATTTTCTGCTACCTGTCGGGTAACGTGAAATTCGCCGAGTACCTGCTCATTCCTTACGTACCGGGTGCCGGTGAGCTGATCGTGTTCTGCGGTGCACTGATCGGTGCGGGCCTGGGGTTCCTGTGGTTCAACACCTACCCGGCGCAGGTTTTCATGGGCGATGTCGGTGCACTGGCGCTGGGCGCGGCACTGGGCACCATCGCGGTCATCGTCCGTCAGGAAATCGTGCTGTTCATCATGGGCGGTGTGTTCGTGATGGAAACCCTGTCGGTCGTGATTCAGGTTGCTTCTTTCAAAATGACCGGTCGCCGCGTGTTCCGCATGGCACCGATTCACCACCACTTTGAACTCAAGGGCTGGCCCGAGCCGCGCGTGATCGTCCGTTTCTGGATCATCACCGTGATTCTCGTGCTGATCGGCCTTGCCACCCTGAAACTGAGGTAGAACGCGTGTCCCTGATTGGTGCAAGTGCCCTGCATCGAGCGCAATGCGATTGCCGCCGTGAAGGCGATCAACGCGACGCAGATGGCGCTGCGCGGCGACGGCAAGCATTTC
>NZ_JBNNVQ010000161.1:0-8008 GCF_050280625.1 Pseudomonas sp. NPDC089569 | reverse complement strand
GCAAGCTCGCGATGGTAGACGGGACACCGCGGGGTATCAGGTTCCCCGCGTTATCGTTGAAGTCCATCGCGAGCTTGCTCGCTCCTACACAGGTTATTTTCAGGACAGGAAGCCACCGTCTACGTTCAGCGACACGCCGGTGGTGTAGCTGGAGGCATCGCTGGCCAGGTACAACACGGCGCCGGCCATTTCACTCGGATCGGCGACGCGCTTGAGTGGGATCTGCGCCAATGCGGTATTGAGGATGGCTTCGTTCTTGACCAGTGCCGAAGCGAACTTGGTGTCGGTCAGGCCAGGGAGCAGGGCGTTGCAGCGAATGCCGAACTGCGCGCATTCCTTGGCAAACACTTTGGTCATGTTGATCACGGCTGCCTTGGTCACCGAATAGATGCCCTGGAACACGCCCGGCGAGACGCCGTTGATCGAGGCGACGTTGATGATGCTGCCGCCGCCGTTCTCGCGCATCAGCTTGCCGGCTTCCACCGACATGAAGAAGTAACCGCGAATGTTGACGTCGACGGTTTTCTGGAAAGCGCCGAGGTCGGTATCCAACACATTGCAGAATTGCGGGTTGGTTGCCGCGTTGTTGACCAGAATGTCCAGGCGTCCGAACTGTTCCTTGATGCCGGCGAAAACCTGGCTGATCTGCTCCATTTCACCGATATGGCAAGCGATGGCGGTGGCCTTGCCGCCGGCAGCGATGATCGCATCGGCCACGTGCTGGCAGCCGTCGAGCTTGCGGCTGGAAACGATGACATGGGCACCTTGCTGCGCCAGCAGTTTTGCGATGGCCTCACCGATGCCACGGCTGGCACCGGAAACGAAAGCGATCTTGCCGTCGAGGTCGAACAACTGAGTCTTGGACATGGGATTCTCTTATAAAAGTCTTGTTGTGGGGCCGGGGCGCTGTCAGAGGCTGGATTTGTCGATGACCTGCAGGCTCATCTGCTCCAGCAGTTTGTTCATGTGAATGAACTGCGCGAAGCGTTTGTCCTGGGTCTGGCCATGGTAGAAGCGGTAGTAGATCTGCTGCACGATGCCGGCCAGACGGAACAGGCCGTAGGTGTAGTAGAAATCGAAATTGTCGATACGGATGCCGGAACGCTCGGCGTAATAATCGACGAACTCGCGGCGGGTCAGCATGCCCGGTGCATGGCTGGGCTGGCGGCGCATCAGTTGCACCGGTGCCGGGTCGGCGGCCTCGATCCAGTAGGCGAGGGTATTGCCCAGGTCCATCAGTGGATCACCCAGGGTGGTCAGCTCCCAGTCGAGTACACCGATGATCTGCATCGGGTTGTTCGGGTCCAGGATCACGTTGTCGAAGCGGTAATCGTTGTGAACGATGCTGGAGGTGGGGTGGTCGGCCGGCATCTTGTCATTGAGCCAGGCTTTGACTGCCTCCCAGTGCGGCGCATCGGGGGTGAGGGCTTTTTCGTAGCGCTCGCTCCATCCCTTGATCTGCCGCGCCACGTAACCTTCGGGTTTGCCCAGGTCGCCCAGGCCACAGGCGTTGTAGTCGACCCGGTGCAGCTCGACGAACTTGTCGATGAAGCTCTTGCACAGGGCTTCGGTTTTAGCGGCGTCCAGGCCCAGTTCCGGTGGCAGCTCGGAGCGCAGGATAATGCCGTTGACGCGCTCCATCACATAGAACTCGGCACCGATCACCGATTCATCGGTGCAGTGCACGTAAGCTTTGGGGCAATACGCAAAGCCGTCGCGCAGTTGATTGAGGATGCGAAATTCGCGGCCCATGTCATGGGCGGACTTGGCTTTGTGGCCAAAGGGCGGCCGACGCAGGACAAATTCCTGTTCGGGGTATTCGAGCAAATAAGTGAGGTTGGATGCGCCGCCCGGAAACTGGCTGATCCGCGGCAGGCCGTGGAGGCCCGGAATGTGCGCCTTGAGGTACGGATCGATCAGGCTGGCATCGAGCTCTTCGCCGGAGCGGACACGGGTGGACTGGTCAGTAAGCGCCATGCTTATCCCTTCTGCTTATTCTGGAGGCCTGCAACTATTGGTTAATCTAATGTGCGCTCCCGACACCTACAACCGCGATCGGCCCTTATAGGTGAGCGTGTTGCTGGACAATCATTGCTTTTGATACACCTGTTTGAATTGTCCTACACAACCGCGCTGCTGATGGCGCGTGGCAGCTCAATGGGCGTCAGGACCGGTTGACCGGAAAAAAACGCCACCAGGTTACGCCCCACCAGTTCCACGGTGCCCTGGGTGGCCTCCGGCGACAAACCGGCCACATGGGGTGTCAGGATGACGTTGGCCAACGCCTTGAGTGCATCCGGCACCTGGGGTTCGCTGTCGAACACGTCCAGCGCGGCACCGGCAATGCGCCGTTGTTCAAGGGCGCTGATCAGATCGGCGGTCACCAGCACGCTGGCGCGGGCGATGTTGACCAGAAAACCACTGGGGCCGAGGGCGTCGAGGACCTGGCGGTTGATCAGGTGTTGCGTGCCGATTCCGCCGGGGGTGGCGATGATCAGAAAATCCGAATGGCGTGCCAGCTCCGTGGGCGTCGAGCAGAAGTGGTAGGGCAATTCGCTGCGATGATGGCGATTGTGGTAGCTCACGCTCATGTCGAAGCCTGCCGAGGCGCGTTTGGCGATGGCCATGCCGACGGCGCCCAGACCGAGGATGCCCAGGCGCTTGCCAGCCAGGGACGGACGCATGATTTTCGGCCACTCGCCGCGGCGCACGGCCGCGTCGCAACGAGGCACATCGCGTACCAGTGACAGCAGCAGGGCCATGGCGTGATCGGCGACGGACGAGGCATTGACCCCCGCACCATTGGTGACGGTGACACCCCGGTCGGCGGCCGCCTGCAGGTCGACGTGTTCATAGCCTGCGCCAATCACACAAATGATCTTGAGTTTGGGCAGTGCGGCGATTTCACTGGCGTAAAGGCCCAGCGGGCCACGGGTCAGGACGGCGTCGATCTGACTGCCGTGTCGGGCGATCGCTTCGGCGCGCTCGCTGGGGGTCGGTGCAAGGATCAGGTGAAAGCCCTGATGTTCGAGAATGGGCAGGTAATCATTGATGGTTTCAACCAGTACCAGAACGGTTGCGGGCATGCTCGCCTCCTGTGGGCATTGGGTATCGGCTCGAACGGCGTTTTGAGACTGCGGGCCCCGGAATGTTCGGGCAATGACTGCAAGTCTTCGGGACCGCGACACTCAGTGTAGGAGCTGGCGCGGCCGATGAGGATTTTCTGTGGAGCAGGACCGGGGGAGGGCAGGTGATCAGGTGGGTTCATCCAGCAGAAAATGCCGCGCAGCCTTGAGGATTTCATCCGAGAGATCATCGCCACGTGTGGCCCGGGCCAGCGTCAGCGCGCCGACCATCAGCGAATATTGCACCAGCGCCTGCTGGCGTTTTTCACCGGCATCGTCCGAATCCACCAGCTTGGCCATGGAGTCGAGCAGTCGGTTCAGGCCCTTCATGAACGGCTCGCGCAAGCCACTGTCGGCGCTCTCGTGACACATATCTCCGGCGAAGGCCACCACCGGGCAACTGGTGCCGGGGTTGTCACGGCTGCCGACGGACAGATAGGGCTCGATCAAGGCCCGTCGCTCGGCAGCTATATCGCCATCGCCGGTGGCGTCGGCCCGTTCCTGCCAGCGCTTGCCTGCTTCCTTGAAGGCTCGCTCACTGGCCTCCCTGGCCAGTGCTTCCTTGGATTCGAAGTGGCCATAGAAGCCACCATGAGTCAGGCCGGCCGCCGCCATGACATCGACGACACTGATCCCGTGCAGGCCGCGTTCGCGGAACAGCCGTGTCGCGGCCTCGACGATGATTTCGCGGTTGAGGTCGGCTTGCTTGCGGGAAACTCGAGGCATGGGCGGCTCACAGGTATCTACGTTGAAAATCAGAGGACGTATTGGGCAATGCCATTGCCGAACGACCAGTTTTCTTTCTTCACTTCCACCAGATTAATGAAAACATCTTCCTGACGCACCGCCAGTTGCGCGTTGAGGCTCTCGACAATGGTTTTGTAGAGCAGTTTTTTCTGTTCCAGGGTCCGGCCTTCACTCATGGTGATCTGGATGACCACCAGATTGTCGGTGCGCTGGATGCCCAGGTACTGGGGATCGAAGATGAAATGATGCTCGTCGTGCTCGGCGAGGATCTGGAAATTATCGTTTTCCGGCACATTGATCGCGCTGCGCAAGGCGGCATAGATCAATTGCCCGACACGTTTGGCGTAGGTGGGGTCCTGCTGCTTTTTCAGATCGACGCGTACCAGTGGCATGGGAAGACTCCGGAAGGGTGACAGGTTCATTCAAAATACATGATGATGGACCTTTATCAAGTGCTCATCGTCGGATGTCGTGGGTTGCCCCCCCTGTAGGAGCGAGCAAGCTCGCGATGGTCGTTAACGATGACGCTGGCAGTCTGATGCCCCGCGGTGCTGTGGCAACCATCGCGAGCTTGCTCGCTCCTACAGGGGGCGGGAGGGAGGCGGGGTGCAACCTGGTACTACCGTCCTTCACCTAAGTCTTTGCTTCTGTTCATTAATCCCGGACAATCGCGCCCCTGTTCCGGTCAGGGCGCAGGTTGTCGGGTATTCCGACGCACTCTGGCCGGGTGGCAAGTGAGCGGAATGTGGAGATCCCACCGGATGAATGATCAGGCCAATAGCGTTAACGAACGCTATGTAGCAGCAACACCAGCAACCCTTTCGAGCTGGAATCGCCAGGACACCACCTGGATGCTCGGGTTGTTCGGCACGGCGATTGGTGCCGGAACCCTGTTTTTGCCAATCAACGCGGGCCTGGGCGGCTTCTGGCCGTTGCTGATCCTGGCGCTGCTGGCGTTCCCGATGACCTTCTATGCACACCGCGGCCTGACCCGCTTCGTGCTGTCGGGTCGTGAGGGTGCCGACATCACCGACGTGGTGGAAGAGCATTTCGGCCTCAAGGCCGGTGCGTTGATCACTTTGCTGTACTTCTTTGCGATTTTCCCGATCCTGCTGATCTATAGCGTGGCGCTGACCAACACAGTGGGCAGCTTCCTGGAGCATCAGTTGCACATCATGCCGCCGCCGCGTGCGGTGTTGTCGCTGGTGCTGATCCTCGGCCTGCTGGCGGTGGTGCGTTGTGGCGAGCAACTGATCGTCAAGGCCATGAGCCTGATGGTTTACCCCTTCATCGTCGCCTTGCTGTTTCTGGCGGTGTTTCTGATTCCGCACTGGAACGGCGGCATCCTCACCACGGCCAGCACGCCGCCTGAGCCGTCGGCATTGCTGCACACCCTGTGGCTGGCGATCCCGGTCATGGTGTTTTCCTTCAACCACTCGCCGATCATCTCGGCATTTGCGGTCGATCAGAAACGTCGCTATGGCGATTATGCCGAACAGCGCAGCTCGCAGATCCTGTCCCGCGCCCATGTGTTGATGGTGGTGATGGTGCTGTTCTTCGTGTTCAGTTGCGTGCTGACGCTGTCGCCGGCGCAACTGGCCGAAGCGAAAGCGCAGAACCTGTCGATCCTGTCGTACCTGGCCAACCACTTCAGCAACCCGACCATCGCCTTTGCGGCACCGTTGATTGCGTTCGTGGCCATTTCCAAGTCGTTCCTCGGGCATTACATCGGCGCCAGTGAAGGTCTCAAGGGCCTGATCGTCAAAAGCGGCAAGCGTCCGGCGGCAAAGACCCTGGATCGTGTGACGGCCGCGTTCATGCTGGTGGTGTGCTGGATCGTCGCCACGCTCAATCCGAGCATCCTGGGCATGATCGAAACCCTGGGTGGCCCGGTGATCGCAGCCATCCTGTTCCTGATGCCGATGTACGCCATCCGTAAAGTGCCGGCCATGGCCCGTTATCGGGGCCAGGCCTCCAATGTATTTGTCGTCGCTGTCGGTGTGGTGGCGATTTCGGCCTTGATCTATTCGCTGAGCGCGTGATTGCCTGGCCCGCTCGCGCGGTGCCGGATTGACAGCTACAGTGGCCGCTGCGTGCGATGCGCGCAGCGGCTTTTTTTTGCCTGTCCCCTGCAGATACAGGATCGTCGATGGCCCAAGCACCCAGCTCCACTGAACCGTCCAATCGTTGGCAAGACCTGTTGGCCGGGCTGTCGATTGCCGGGCTGTTGTTGCCCGAAGCGGTCGCCTATTCAAGCATCGCCGCGTTGGCCCCGCAGGCCGGTGTCATCGCGTTGTTCGCCGGTTTGCTCTGCTATGGGCTGCTGGGTACCAGCCGATTCGCCATCGTCTCCGCCACCTCGTCATCGGCGGCGGTGCTGGCCGCGGCAACCGCCACCCTGGCCAATGGCGATCCGCAACTGCGTTCGTCCCTGGCCATCGGGCTGGTGCTGGTGACCGGCGTGTTTTTCCTGTTGGCCGCGCTGTTCAAACTCGGCAGCGTGACGTCCTTCATTGCCAAACCGGTATTGCGTGGCTTTTCCTTCGGTCTGGCCCTGACCATCATTTTCAAGCAGGTCGCCAGCGTGGTGGGCGTGCATTTGACCGAGTCCAACCTGGTGCGGTTTCTGCCGCAGTTGCTGGAGCAACTGCCGCAATGGAACGCGGTGGCCGCGGCAGTCGCGGCTGCAACCCTGGCGTTGTTATGGCTGTTTTCCCGGTTTCGTCGCTTGCCCGGCGGGTTGCTGGTGGTGGTGATCGGCATCGCGGCCGGCCAATGGCTGAACCTGCCGGCCTATGGCGTGAAGTTGATCGGCGTGATCGATCTGGGGCTGGAGGTGCCGAAGTTGCCGGTGCTGGCGTTTGCCGACTGGCTGCGATTGGGGGAGCTGGCGTTTGCCATGGTGATGATCCTCTACGCGGAGTCTTACGGCTCGATCAGCGCTTACGCGCTTAAACATGGTGATCGTGTGACGTCGAACAGGGACTTGCTGGCGCTGGGCGCATCCAATTTGGTGTCGGGTCTGTTTCATGGCATGCCGGCGGGGGCTGGGTATTCGGCGACATCGGCCAACGAGGCGGCAGGCGCTACATCACGCCTGGCCGGTGGTGTGGCGGCGGCGGTGGTGCTGCTGATCGTGTTGACGGTACTGCCTTACATCGCCTTGACCCCGGAGCCCATCCTGGCCGCGATCGTTATCCATGCCCTGGGGCGTGGCTTGAGTCTGCAACCCCTGGGCCGGTATTTCATCTGGCGGCGTGACCGCCTGCTGGTGTTGTGTGCCGTGGTTGCGGTGTTGGTGCTGGGGGTGCTGGACGGTTTGCTGGTGGCGGTGGCGATCAGTGTGCTGCTGATGCTCAAGCAGATGTCGGCGGCGGATATCCAGCTGCTTGGGCGGATCGATGGCGGGCATGATTTTGTCGATCTGCAACGCAATCCCTCTGCGATGGCTGAGCCGGGTGTACTGATCGTCCGGCCGGGTGAAGCCTTGTTCTTTGCCAACGTCGAACGGATTCTCGCCAATGCCATGCATCTGATCCGGCATTCGCAGGCGCCGGTTCATACCGTGATTGTCAGCCTGGAGGAGTCGCCCGATCTGGACGGCACCAGTATCGAGGCGTTGCAGGCGTTTTTTGTGCAAGTCCATGCGCAAGGCAAGCATCTGATTCTGGCGCGTCTCAAGGACGACGCACAAATGGCGCTGGCAATGTTGCCAGAGGTGGCCGTCAACGGGGTGGTGTTGAGCGGGCTGAGTGTGGATGGCGCGGTGCAGCAAGCCCTGAAGGCTGGCGCATAACCTGTAGGAGCGAGCCTGCTCGCGATAGCGGTCTGTCTGTTACATCCTTGTCGACTGACTCACCGCCATCGCGAGCATGCTCGCTCCTACAGGGGGAGGGTGCGCAGGCAGGCTGCATAAAAAAACGCCGCTCATCTCACGATGGGCGGCGTTTTTCATTGCCTTGCAGCGTTAGGCTTGAACGACCGGGATCTTGGCGTTCGCAGCAGCTTCACGGAACTCGGCGATCTGGTCGAAGGACAGGGGAGCGCGCACTGCTTGAGGGTTTCGGAGGCGTACAGCTTGGCCATGGACGTTTCTCTCGGCGCGGGCAGTCCTTCGGACTTGAGCGCTGCAGCGC
>NZ_JBNNVQ010000160.1:0-8260 GCF_050280625.1 Pseudomonas sp. NPDC089569 | reverse complement strand
CTTAACAGCTTCAACCACTTGCGCTGTCGATCTCTCGTCAGCGGGAGGCGAATTCTACAGCGTTACTCGCTGCTGTCAACACCTCTTTTTCAACTCAGCCGGCGATGATGCCGTTTTTCGACAGCGGCACGGTGATTTTCCAGAAGCTGTTGAAAGTGCTCGAACCCAGGTCCGCCGCGGCTTCCAGCAGGCTGGCGTCGTGCTTGACCAGGTTGGCGTACAGCGGAAGGATCATGAACGGCAGGTACGAATAGACGACGCCGATGTACACCGCCAGGTTGGTGTTGAGGATCTGCAGCGGTTCGTTGATCCAGCCCATGCTCATCAGGAAGCCGTTGAGCAGGCCGTTGTTGCTGAGGATGCCCATCCACGCATAGACGCGGATCAGGATCGCGGTCCAAGTCGGCATCATGATCAGCAGCACCAGCACCGTTTGCACCTCTTTGCGGGCACTGGCGATGCCGTAGGCCATCGGATAGCCGATCAGCAGGCAGAGGATGGTGCTGAAGAACGCCATCTTCAACGAGCCGAGGTAGGCCGACAGATACAGCTCGTCGCCGCCCAGCATGGCGTAATTGCCCAGGTTGAGCAGCAACTGCAATTTCTGTTCGGCGTAGCTGTAGATTTCGGTGTACGGCGGAATGGCCACGTCGGCTTCGGCGAAGCTGATCTTCAGGACGATGAAGAACGGCAACATGAAGAACAGGAACAGCCAGATGAACGGGATCCCGATGACCATTTGACGGCCGCCGGGAATTATTCGACTGAGTCGGCGATTGAGTTTGCGCATGTTCATGAGCGAAGTACCACGCCGCTGTCGTCTTCCCACCATACGTAAACCTGGTCACCCCAGGTCGGACGTGCGCCGCGGCGTTCGGCGTTGGCGACGAAGGACTGGACGATCTTGCCGCTCGGCAGTTCGACGTAGAACACCGAGTGACCACCCAGGTAGGCGATGTCGTGCACCTTGCCGCTGGACCAGTTGTATTCGCAGGTCGGCTGCGTAGGCGTCACGATCAGTTTTTCCGGACGGATCGCGTAGGTCACCGACTTGTCCTGCACCGAGGTGCTGATACCGTGGCCCACATAGATCTGACGGTCCAGATCCTTGCAGGTGATGGTCGCGTGGCCCTCGGCGTCGTCGATCACTTCACCGTCGAAGATGTTGACGTTGCCGATGAACTCGCAGACCAGGCGGCTGGTCGGGGTTTCATAGATGTCGATCGGGCTGCCGATCTGGGCGATCCAGCCCAGGTGCATGATCGCGATACGCTCGGCCATGGTCATGGCCTCTTCCTGGTCGTGGGTCACCATCACGCAGGTCACGCCCACGCGCTCGATGATTTCCACCAGCTCCAGTTGCATTTGCGAACGCAGTTTCTTGTCCAGCGCGCCCATCGGTTCATCGAGCAGCAGCAGCTTCGGACGCTTGGCCAGGGAGCGGGCCAGGGCCACGCGCTGACGCTGGCCACCGGACAACTGATGGGGCTTGCGCTTGGCGTATTGGCTCATCTGCACCAGCTTGAGCATGTCGGCCACACGTGCATCGATTTCAGCGGCCGGCAGCTTGTCCTGCTTGAGGCCAAAGGCGATGTTCTGCGCCACGGTCATGTGCGGGAACAGGGCGTAGGACTGGAACATCATGTTGATCGGCCGCTCGTAGGGCGGCATGTCGGTGATGTCTACGCCATCGAGCAGGATCCGTCCTTCGGTTGGACGTTCGAAACCTGCGAGCATGCGCAGCAAGGTGGATTTGCCCGATCCCGAACCGCCGAGCAGGGCGAAGATCTCGCCTTTCTTGATTTCCAGGGACACATCGTCCACGGCAATCGTCTCGTCGAACTTCTTCGTGACCCGGTCGATTTTGACCAGCACCTGCTTGGGTTGCTGGTCGCCCTCGAGGGCTTTCTTATAGGCGCCGGAGGCAACTGCCATTTACGAAACTCCCGAAAAAAAAGAGTGCGGTTCGCTCAAGGTGAGCCAACCTGGATAGTCTGAGCCTTGAAACTATTTACCCGTCTTGACCGTGGTCCAGCTGCGGGTCATCAAGCGTTGAATATTCGGCGGTAGCTCGATGGACACGTAGGTCTTGTCGAGCACTGCTTGCGGTGGATAGACCGCTTCGTCGGTGCGAATGGACTGTTCCATCAGTTTGTCCGACCCCGGGTTAGGGTTGGCATAGCCGACGTAATCACTGACCTGGGCAATCACCTCAGGCTTCAGCAAATAGTTCATGAAGGCGTGGGCTTCCTTGACGTTTTTCGAGTCCTTGGGAATCGCCAGCATGTCGAACCAGAGCGCGCCGCCCTCCTTGGGGATCGTGTAGGCGATGTTCACGCCTTTCTTGGCTTCTTCGGCGCGGTGCTTGGCCTGGAAGATGTCGCCGGAGAAACCGATCGCCACGCAGATGTCGCCGTTGGCCAGATCCGCGATGTATTTGGAGGAGTGGAAGTAGGTCACATATGGGCGCACCGCGAGCAGCTTGGCGGTGGCCTTCTTGTAATCTTCAGGGTTGGTGCTGTTGGCATTCAGGCCCATGTAGTTGAGCACGGTCGGCATCATTTCATCGGCCGAATCGAGGAACGCCACGCCACAGCTGTGCAGCTTCTTGATGTTTTCCGGTTCCAGCAGAACGCCCCAGGAATCGATCTTGTCGACGCCCAGCACAGCCTTGACCTTGTCGACGTTGTAACCGATGCCGTTGGTGCCCCACAGGTACGGCACGGCATACAGGTTGCCCGGATCGTTCTGCTCCAGACGCTTGAGCAATTCCGGATCGAGATTCGGGTAATTGGGCAGCAGCGACTTGTCGAGCTTCTGGAACGCACCGGCCTTGATCTGTTTGCCAAGGAAGTGGTTCGACGGCACGACTACGTCGTAACCGGTACGCCCGGCCAGCAACTTGCCTTCCAGGGTCTCGTTGGAATCGAACACGTCATAGACCGGTTTGATTCCGGTCTCTTTCTGGAAATCGGCCAGGGTGGTCTCGCCGATGTAATCCGACCAGTTATAAATATGCACAGTACCGGCGGCTTGGGCACCGACAGCAAGTGTCAGGCCGGCAGCGGCCAGCAAGGCATTGCGCAAAGAAGAAAAAATAGGCAAGTGGAGGTCCTCTAAATTAGTTGGGCCCAAGTTGCCCCGCGCTGCATGACAGCCATGGCTGCCTGACAACAAAACCGGCGCGCAACTTACCCTCGAAAAACCATTCCAGCAAACATTAAAAGCTTGTAGGAGCGAGCAGGCTCGCGATGGACGACAACGATAACGTGGGGTGTCTGACACCCCACGGCGTTGCTGGATTTCTTCGCGAGCACGCTCGCTCCTACAGGGTGTTACTTCTTACTTACCGGACTTGATCTTGGTCCAGCTGCGCGTCATCTCACGCTGAGTAGCGGCTGGCAGATCGGCGATGGCATACAACTTGGCCTGCACGTCGGCTGGCGGGTAGATGCCTGGATCGCTGGTGATGTCTTTTTCCACCAGAGGCGTTGCAGCGGCGTTACCGTTCGGGAAACGTACCGCGTTGGTGATGCCTGCCATGACTTCCGGCTTCTGCAGGAAGGTCATGAACTTGTAGGCGCCTTCAACGTTTTCGGCATCCTTGGGAATGGCGACCATGTCAAAGAAGCTGCCGGCACCTTCTTTCGGGATGGTGTAGCTGACTTTCACCTTGTCGCCGGCTTCGGCGGCACGGGACTTGGCCTGCTGTACGTCACCCGAGTAGCCGACCGCTACGCAGATGTTGCCGTTGGCCAGGTCGGAGATGTACTTGGAGGAGTGGAAGTAGGTGATCGAAGGACGAATCTTGAGGAACAGATCCTCGGCCTTCTTGATGTCTTCCTTCTTCTGGCTGTCGGTTGGCAGGCCCAGGTAATGCAGGGCGACCGGGATCATCTCGGTCGGCGAGTCGAGGAAGCTCACACCGCAACCCTTGAGCTTGGCGATGTTCTCGGGCTTGAGCAGGACGTCCCAGGAGTCGATGGTGTCGACACCCAGTGCAGCCTTGACCTTTTCCGGGTTGTAGCCGATGCCGATCGAGCCCCACATGTACGGGAAGGCGTGCTTGTTGCCCGGGTCGCTGACCGAAACGGCCTTGAGCAGATCCTGGTTCAGGTTTTTCCAGTTAGGCAGCTTGGAGGTGTCCAGCTCCTGGTAAACACCGGCCTTGATCTGCTTGGCCAGGAAGTTGTTCGACGGTACGACGACGTCGTAGCCGGACTTGCCCGCCAGCAGCTTGGCTTCGAGGGTTTCGTTACTGTCGAAAACGTCGTAGACCACCTTGATCCCCGATTCTTTCTCGAAGTTCGCGATGGTGTCCGGTGCGATGTAGTCGGACCAGTTGTAGACGTGCAACACCTTGTCGTCCGCCTGAACCGCGCCCGCCATGATGCCCGCCAGGGACATGGCGAGAAGCGTCTTGCCAGCAACCTTTTTGCCTAATGCCTTCATGCGTGATGCTCCAAATTTTTCTTTTTTTGAACCACTTTGTTCAGCAGCCGAACCCCGACAACTGGAACCGCGGCTAGTCTGGCAAGATCCTGGGCGGTCTTTCAAGGAAAGGCCGCCCACTATGGCTATGCCGAGCGAAAGTTTCATGATTCCCGCTCAGAGCCTAGCACTTAGCCCTGCAACGCACTCAGGGTCAGGTCCAGGCACTTGCGTGCCTTGGCCACCAGTTCATCGACTTCCGCCTTAGTGATCACCAGCGGTGGCGCGATGATCATGGTATCGCCCACGGCGCGCATGATCAGTCCGTTATCGAAGCAGAACTGCCGGCAGATCATGCCCACGCCCTTGCCCTCGTAACGCTTGCGCGTGGCCTTGTCCTGAACCAGCTCGATGGCCCCCAACATGCCCACTCCACGAACTTCGCCCACCAGCGGGTGATCGTTCAGTTCGCGCAAACGCTTTTGCAAATACGGTGCCGTTTCTGCGTGCACGCGCTCGACAATCTTTTCTTCGCGCAGAATGCGGATGTTTTCCAGGGCCACGGCGGCCGCTACCGGGTGCCCGGAGTAGGTGAAACCGTGGTTGAAATCGCCGCCTTCGTTGAGTACAGCCACCACTTCGTCACGGACGATCAGGCCACCCATCGGGATGTAGCCGGAGGTGAGGCCTTTGGCGATGGTCATCATGTCGGGTTTGAGGCCGTAGAAATCGGTACCGAACCACTCACCGGTACGACCGAAACCGCAAATCACTTCGTCAGCCACGAACAGGATGTCGTACTTGGCGAGGATTTCCTTGATGCGCGGCCAGTAGGTGTCTGGCGGAATGATCACGCCGCCAGCGCCCTGGATCGGCTCGGCAATAAAGGCACCGACGTTGTCGACGCCGACTTCCAGAATTTTTTCTTCCAACTGGTTGGCAGCCCAGATACCGAACTCTTCCGGAGTCATGTCGCCACCTTCGGCGAACCAATACGGCTGGGCAATGTGGACAATGCCCGGGATCGGCAAGTCGCCCTGTTCGTGCATGTAGGTCATGCCGCCCAGGCTTGCACCGGCGACGGTAGAACCGTGGTAGCCGTTCTTGCGGCTGATGATGACTTTCTTGTTCGGCTGGCCCTTGATCGCCCAGTAGTGGCGAACCATGCGCAACATGGTGTCGTTGCCTTCGGAGCCGGAACCGGTGAAGAACACGTGGTTCATGCCTTCAGGCGCGATGTCGGAAATGGCCTTGGCCAATTCCAGCACCGGTGGGTGAGCGGTCTGGAAGAACAGGTTGTAATAAGGCAGTTCGCGCATTTGCTTGCTGGCGGCTTCGGCCAGCTCATCGCGACCGTAACCGACCGCCACGCACCACAGGCCGGCCATGCCGTCGAGAATCTGGTTGCCTTCGCTGTCCCACAGGTAAACGCCCTTGGCGTTGGTGATGATCCGCGGGCCTTTCTCTTTCAGCTGCTTGAAGTCGCTGAACGGAGCCAGGTGGTGATCGTTGCTCAGGGTTTGCCATTCACGGGTTTGTGGGTTGTTGCTGGTCATACGGGTCTCCTAAAAAATCCAGATAAAAGCGTCGCTCGATAGCGGCGACGCCCGGCGCGTCAGACGGCGAACAGCAGGAATTCCCGTTCCCACGAACTGATGACGCGCTTGAAGTTTTCATGCTCGGCCCGCTTGACCGCGACGTAGCCAGTGATGAAATTCTTGCCCAGGTACTTCTCGATGGTCGCGCTGTTTTCCATGCGTTCCAGCGCATCTTCGATGGTCAGTGGCAGGCGCAGGTTGCGGCGCTCATAGCCGCGCCCCACCACCGGCGCACTCGGGTTCAAGCCTTCGACCATGCCGATGTAACCGCAAAGCAGGCTCGCGGCAATCGCCAGGTAAGGGTTGGCATCGGCGCCCGGCAGGCGGTTTTCCACCCGGCGGTTTTGTGGCCCGGCATCCGGAACCCGCAGGCCCACGGTGCGGTTTTCCTCGCCCCACTCCACGTTCACCGGTGCCGAGGTGTCCGGCAGGAAACGGCGGAACGAATTGACGTTGGGTGCAAACAGCGGCAACAGCTCGGGAATCAGCTTCTGCAGGCCACCGATGTGGTGCAGGAACAGCTGGCTCATGGTGCCGTCGTCGTTGGAGAAAATGTTCTTGCCGGTCTCGATGTCGATGATGCTCTGGTGCAAGTGCATGGCACTGCCCGGCTCGCCGGTCATGGGCTTGGCCATGAAGGTCGCGGCCACGTCATGCTTGAGCGCGGCTTCGCGCATGGTGCGCTTGAACACCAGGATCTGGTCGGCCAGGGACAGGGCATCACCGTGACGGAAGTTGATTTCCATCTGTGCCGTGCCGTCCTCGTGGATCAGCGTATCGAGGTCCAGGTCCTGCAATTCGCACCAGTCGTAAACGTCTTCGAACAAGGGATCGAATTCGTTCGCCGCTTCGATGGAGAACGACTGCCGACCGATTTCCGGGCGCCCGGAACGACCGATCGGCGGTTGCAGCGGGTAGTCCGGGTCGTCGCTGCGCTTGGTCAGGTAGAACTCCATTTCCGGCGCCACGATAGGCTGCCAGCCCTTGTCGGCATAGAGTTTCAGGACTTTCTTGAGCACGTTGCGCGGCGACAGCTCGATGGGGTTGCCTTGCTTGTCGTACGTGTCGTGGATCACCTGCGCGGTGGGCTCGATAGCCCATGGCACCAGGTACACCGCGTTCTGGTCGGGGCGGCAGACCATGTCGATGTCGGCCGGGTCGAGCAGTTCGTAATAGATGTCGTCTTCGACATAGTCGCCGGTCACGGTCTGCAGCAGGACGCTCTCGGGCAGGCGCATGCCTTTTTCGGCAATGAATTTGTTGGTCGGCGAAATCTTGCCCCGGGTGATGCCGGTCAAGTCGCTTATCATGCATTCGACTTCTGTGATCTTGTGGCTTTTCAACCAATCGGTGAGCTGGTCGAGGTTGGTACTCATAAATGCCTCTAGGCTTTGAGTTTCCTGACTCTCGGGAGCCAGGCAATGTTTGACGCATCGGCGTCGCGTTGAAATGCGGGTCTACGACAGGCTATCGTGCTTTTTTCCCGACGGACGGGCAAACGCCGAGCGTGCAGAATCCCGAGCAGTACGATGCCCGATGACCGATACGCTATTGTGAATCGGTTCTATATTGAATGGAGTAACCGTAATGGGTGTGCCATCGTGGCCGTCCAGAATAACGGACGGGGATGGTCGATCCGCCAGGGAAGAAAGGATCACCGACAGGCCGCGAGCCTTTGAGGCCATGGCGCTGAAGCCGGTGTCGCCACTGATGTGACAAGCATTCAGACCGCGCTGCCCAGAGCAGGCGGTGATGCCGATTAACGGCAGGCGAGACATGAAGCACCCCGGTATTATTGCTGTTATGGGTTTGACCCGAGCTTAGCCTTGTTCATTTTTTTACACAACACCCCCGTAAAAAATACAACACGGCCCGCTCAAGCCTGCGGGCGGCTTAGTGTTCGGCGATATAAAAACGCCCCAAAGTGCCCCAAAAAAGCCATGCGAGCGCTTTTTCAGGGCAAAAAATGCCTCGCTTGACTTCGGCATGCCGTTCGGGTTGACTGGAATCCGAAAAGATCAATGATTGATATTTTTAACAAAAAAGGTGTTGCATCATGTCGGTACCCCCGCGTGCCGTTCAACTCAACGAAGCAAACGCATTCCTTAAGAAACATCCTGAGGTTTTGTACGTCGACCTTCTGATTGCGGATATCCCCACCGCGATCACCTGCAAACCGGCATCGCGCAACGCCAGGACCACAGCCTTGCCGATGCCGCTGGTGGCACCGG
>NZ_JBNNVQ010000159.1:0-8412 GCF_050280625.1 Pseudomonas sp. NPDC089569 | reverse complement strand
CCGGTGGCCGGCACGCTGATGATCGAGCCGACCGAAAGCGAATCCAAGGAAGAACTGGACCGCTTCTGCGACGCCATGATCCGCATCCGCGAAGAAATCCGCGCGGTGGAAAACGGCACCCTCGACAAGGACGACAACCCGCTGAAAAACGCCCCACACACCGCGGCGGAGCTGGTGGGCGAGTGGACGCATGCGTATAGCCGGGAGCAGGCGGTGTATCCGGTTGCCTCGCTGATCGAAGGCAAGTATTGGCCACCGGTCGGTCGCGTCGACAACGTGTTCGGCGACCGCAACCTGGTCTGCGCCTGCCCGTCGATCGAAAGCTACGCTTAAACGAATGAGGGGCGGTTTCGACCGCCCCCATTTTCAAGAACACCACAGCCCCCTGTGGGAGCGAGCCTGCTCGCGATGACGGACTGACATTCAACATCAATGTCGCCGATAGACCGCTATCGCGAGCAGGCTCGCTCCCACAGGGATCTGCGCCAAATCTCACGTTCCGCCAATACCTATAAAAAGAAACCGGAGAACAACCATGTCGTTAAGCGTGTTCGACCTGTTCAAGATTGGCATCGGCCCCTCCAGCTCCCACACCGTCGGCCCGATGCGCGCAGCGGCGCGCTTCGCCGAAGGTTTGCGTCGTGAAGGGCTGCTGAGCGCAACCACCAGCGTCAAAGTCGAGCTGTATGGCTCGCTCGGCGCCACCGGCAAGGGCCACGGCAGCGACAAGGCCGTGTTGCTTGGGCTGGAAGGCGAGCACCCGGACACAGTGGACACCGACACCGTCGCCACTCGCCTGCAAGACATTCGCGGCACCGGACGCCTGAACCTGCTCGGTGAACACAGCATTGCGTTCAACGAGAAAGAACACCTGGCGATGATTCGCAAGCCGTTGCCCTATCATCCCAACGGCATGATTTTTCGCGCATTTGACGCCGCTGGCCTGCAAATCCGCAGCCGCGAGTATTACTCGGTGGGCGGCGGCTTTGTCGTCGATGAAGACGCCGCCGGCGCCGATCGCATCGTCGAAGACGCTACCGCCCTGACCTTTCCGTTTAAAACCGCCAAGGAATTGCTGGGGCATTGCGCTACCTATGGCTTGTCCATCAGCCAGGTGATGCTAACCAATGAAAGCGCCTGGCGTCCGGAAGCGGAAACCCGCGCCGGCCTGTTGAAAATCTGGCAAGTCATGCAGGACTGCGTCGCCGCCGGTTGCCGCAACGAAGGCATCCTGCCTGGCGGGCTGAAGGTCAAGCGCCGGGCGGCCGCATTGCATCGCCAACTGTGCAAGAACCCGGAGTCATCCCTTCGAGACCCGCTGTCGGTGCTCGACTGGGTCAACCTGTATGCCCTGGCCGTCAACGAGGAAAACGCCAATGGCGGACGCGTGGTCACGGCCCCCACCAACGGTGCGGCCGGGATCATTCCGGCGGTGCTGCATTACTACATGCGTTTCATTCCCACGGCGAACGATGACGGGGTGGTGCGTTTTCTGCTGACCGCCGCGGCCATCGGCATTCTGTACAAGGAAAACGCCTCGATTTCCGGTGCCGAAGTCGGCTGCCAGGGTGAGGTCGGAGTGGCCTGCTCAATGGCCGCCGGCGCCCTGTGCGAAGTCTTGGGCGGCACCGTGCAGCAAGTGGAAAACGCGGCGGAAATCGGTATGGAGCACAACCTGGGCCTGACCTGCGACCCGATTGGCGGGCTGGTCCAGGTGCCGTGCATCGAGCGCAATGCCATGGGCTCGGTCAAGGCCATCAATGCCGTGCGCATGGCCATGCGAGGCGACGGACACCATTTCGTCTCGCTCGACAAGGTCATCCGCACCATGCGCCAGACCGGCGCCGACATGAAGAGCAAATACAAGGAAACCGCCCGTGGCGGTTTGGCGGTCAACATTATCGAGTGCTGATGTGCGCTCATCTGCACCATTTTTCAGGAGCTGAATATGTCCACCGAACAACTGTTGAAAACCCCGTTGCACAGCCTTCACATCGAACTCGGCGCGCGCATGGTGCCGTTCGCCGGCTATGACATGCCGGTGCAGTACCCGCTGGGCGTCATGAAGGAACACCAGCACACCCGCGATCAGGCCGGACTGTTCGATGTCTCGCACATGGGTCAGATCCGCCTGACGGGCGCCAATGCCGCCAAGGCCCTGGAAACGCTGGTGCCGGTGGACATCATCGACCTGCCGGTGGGCATGCAGCGCTATGCGATGTTCACCAACGAAACCGGTGGCATTCTCGATGACCTGATGGTTGCCAACCTGGGCAATGACGAACTGTTCCTGGTGGTCAACGCCGCCTGCAAGGATCAAGACCTGGCGCACCTGAAAAAACACATCGGCGAGCAGTGCTCCATCGAACCGCTGTTTGAACAACGCGCCCTGCTGGCCTTGCAAGGCCCGGCCGCGGTGACCGTGCTTGCACGCCTGGCACCCGAGGTGGCGAAGATGACCTTCATGCAGTTCACCCGCGTGAAACTGCTGGGCGTGGATTGCTTCGTCAGCCGCTCGGGATACACAGGCGAAGACGGCTACGAAATTTCGGTGCCGGCTGCCAACGCCGAAGCCCTGGCCCGCGCCCTGCTGGCAGAGCCGGAAGTGGAAGCCATCGGCCTGGGCGCGCGCGACTCGCTGCGTCTGGAGGCCGGTCTGTGCCTGTACGGCCACGACATGAACACCGACACCACCCCGATCGAAGCCAGCCTGCTGTGGGCCATCTCCAAGCCTCGTCGTGCCGACGGCGCGCGTGCCGGTGGCTTCCCGGGTGCCGACACCGTATTCACCCAGCAACAGAGCGGTGTCAGCCGCAAGCGTGTGGGCCTGTTGCCTCAGGAACGCACCCCGGTGCGTGAGGGTGCCGAAATCGTCAACGAAGCGGGCGATATCATTGGCAGCGTCTGCAGCGGCGGCTTTGGACCGACCCTGGGTGGTCCTTTGGCGATGGGTTACCTCGATAGCGCTTATATCGCTCTCGATACACAGGTGTGGGCGATAGTTCGTGGGAAAAGGGTTCCTTTGCTTGTAAGCAAAATGCCATTTGTTCCACAACGCTACTATCGTGGCTGATTGACTGTTCCTATAAGTAACGCGATTGCGTTAACAGTGCACTAATGTGTAACGCAATCGCCATAAAATAGTGCATTGTTTGGCTCAATGCTTCGATTATGAACTTTGCTTATAACGTTCGAAAACAATTGAACAGGCATAACGAATAAGCAGCCACTAATGCCCCGTAAAACTGCCAGCAACCTGCGGAATTCCGGGGCTTCGCAGGGGCTTGTTTTTTCTCCCGTAGTTGGCGTAGAGTCTGTTCACTGTGTTTGCATGGGTCGCTTGGAATCGTGACCTGGGCAGTAGCCTACAAGTTAGCTACATCCCGTTCGACGTCTTCTTACTCTCCTGCAACCAGCCCCAGTACTCTTTCACGAGAAAGAGACTGTCATTAATTTTTGCGTCAAAGGAAATAAGAAATGTCCCAACGTCAGAGCGGTACCGTCAAGTGGTTTAACGACGAGAAAGGTTTTGGTTTTATCACTCCAGAAAGCGGTCCGGATCTGTTCGTGCATTTCCGCGCTATTCAGGGCAACGGTTTCAAGAGCCTGAAAGAAGGCCAGAAAGTGACCTTCATCGCCGTGCAAGGCCAGAAAGGCATGCAGGCTGACGAAGTCATCGCTGAAGCGTAATTCCCTTTTGCACAAAAAAGCCCCTGATGCTGACATCAGGGGCTTTTTTGTGCGCGCAAATCCGTAAAATGGCTTCTTTTTTCGCCGAGAGCCGCCATGTCGAAACACCTGCTAACCCCCCAGGGCGAATTTCCCGCCGCTGGCCTGGGTCGTCGTCTGGCCGCGATGTTCTATGATTTCCTGCTGTGCACCGCCCTGCTGATCGTCACCAGCGGCATCTACAAGATGATCCAGATGTCGATCATCGGCGAAGAGAAGATGCGCAAGCTCACGGAGGCCGGCGCACTCGATGGCGACCCGCTGCTCTCGACCGTGCTGCTGTTCGTGCTGTTTGGGTTCTTCGCCAAGTTCTGGACCCACTCAGGCCAGACCCTGGGCATGCAGGTCTGGAGCATCCGCGTGCAGAACGCCGATGGTTCCTCCATCAGCCTGTGGCAAGCGCTGCTGCGCTTCGTGGTATCGATTGCGTCGTTGCTATGCGTAGGCCTGGGATTCATCTGGTCGCTGTTCGACAAGCAAAACCGAAGCTGGCACGACATGTACTCCAACACCCGGCTCGTGCGCATTCCAAAGAAAACCAAATAATTTCCCGATGCACAAACCACTGTGGGAGCGAGCCTGCTCGCGATGGCGTAGCCTCAATCAGTTTCAATGCTGACTGAAGCACCGCTATCGCGAGCAGGCTCGCTCCCACAATTTTTTACGACGTCACTGACAGGTATCAGGCGTTGCCGGCCAGCTTCATCCGCGCAGCCTGGGTGAAATCCAGCATGCGCTTGAGCGGGCGAATCGCCTGCGGAATCAGCGCCGGGTCGACGAAGATCTCGTTTGCCCCCTCTTTCAACGCCTTGAGCGTACGCTCAAGTGTATTCATCGCCATCCACGGGCAGTGTGCACAGCTGCGGCATGCTGCACCGTTACCGGCCGTTGGTGCTTCGATAAAGACCTTGTCCGGGCACAACTGCTGCATCTTGTAGAAAATACCGCGGTCCGTGGCGACAATCAGGGTTTTGTTCGGCAGGGTCTGCGCCGCCGCGATCAACTGGCTGGTGGAACCGACAGCATCCGCCAACTCGATCACCGATGTCGGTGACTCCGGATGCACCAGGATCGCTGCATCAGGGTACAGCGCCTTCATGTCTTCGAGCTGTTTGGACTTGAACTCTTCGTGAACGATGCAGGCACCGTCCCACAACAGCATATCGGCGCCGGTCTGGCGTTGAATGTAGGTACCCAGGTGCTTGTCCGGCCCCCAGATGATGGTTTCGCCGTTGTCCATCAGGCTTTCGACGATTTCCAGCGCGCAGCTTGAAGTGACCACCCAGTCCGCTCGCGCCTTGACTGCCGCGGAGGTGTTTGCATACACCACCACCGTACGCTCGGGATGCTGATCGCAAAACGCGGAAAACTCGTCGACCGGACAACCCAGGTCCAGCGAGCACGTCGCCTCCAGAGTCGGCATCAGAACGCGTTTTTCGGGATTGAGGATCTTGGCCGTCTCTCCCATGAACTTGACCCCGGCAACCACCACGGTTTTGGCGGGGTGAGCATTACCGAATCGGGCCATCTCCAGAGAGTCGGAGACGCAACCACCGGTTTCTTCGGCCAGGGCCTGAATGATCGGATCGCAGTAAAAGTGGGCAACCAGTACCGCGTCCTGAGCCTTGAGCTCGGCGGCGATGGCGGCACGGTAGTAAGCCTCCTCATCGGCAGTCAGCTGCTTGGGCTGCTTGGCGTCGAGGTGGGCTTGAACCAGAAGACGTTCGGAAATTTGCGTCATGTTCGCAAGACCTGCAGGCGCATTCGCGCGAAAGTCGAGTATACACCCGGCTCCGGACCCATTCGGGTACCGCCGGGAAAGTGAGTATTCATCAGGCACGGACAGCAATGAAGCTGCGCAAGGCTACAGAATATCCCCGGTATGCAAAAGATGATTCTGATCTGTGTCATGCGCTGCCGCCCAGGAACCGGGCGAGCTTGAATCGCAGGCAAAAAAAAATCCGGAAATCCTCACTTTCGTGGGCCTTCCAGACTTTTTAAACAGCTTGAAAATGGTGGGTCGTGTAGGATTCGAACCTACGACCAATTGGTTAAAAGCCAACTGCTCTACCAACTGAGCTAACGACCCGCTGCTTGGTGGCGCGTATAATACTGATTTTTAAGGACTATTCAACACCTATTTTGAAATAAATCAAAAATAAGGTGTTGGATCGCTCACTCCGGCTGTAGCGAAGCCTTCGGCACGCAACCGGCAGCTGTCGCACTTGCCGCATGCGCGACCGTCGTCATCGGCCTGATAGCAGGAAACGGTCAGCGCATAGTCCACACCGAGCCGGGTGCCTGCCTGGACGATTTGAGCCTTGCTCAGGTTTTGCAACGGTGCCTGAATCCGGAATCCCTGACCTTCCACGCCGGCCTTGGTCGCCAGGTTGGCCATGCGCTCGAAGGCCTCGACGAACTCCGGACGGCAGTCAGGGTAACCCGAGTAATCGATGGCATTTACACCGATAAAGATGTCACGTGCTCCCAGCACTTCGGCCCACCCCAGGGCCAGCGACAGAAACACCGTGTTGCGAGCCGGCACGTAAGTGACCGGAATACCTTCGCTCGGAGCTTCCGGCACGTCAATGCTGCTGTCGGT
The DNA here is from genome assembly GCF_050280625.1 of Pseudomonas sp. NPDC089569. Classification (NCBI taxonomy): domain Bacteria; kingdom Pseudomonadati; phylum Pseudomonadota; class Gammaproteobacteria; order Pseudomonadales; family Pseudomonadaceae; genus Pseudomonas; species Pseudomonas sp. NPDC089569. The sequence continues at coordinate 2,081 of NZ_JBNNVQ010000159.1, read as the reverse complement.
GAGTGCAGAACCGCCAATACCATTGAGGTTGAGCCCGATCACTTTGTGCTCGATCACTCCCAGATCCCGCGCAACCCGCTCGGCCGCCTGTAGCTCGGCACGATGACGCTGGCCATAGTCGAAGCTCATGGTGTAGCAGCTGTAGCCATCAGCGCGCGCCATGGCGACGACTGTCGCGGAATCCAGGCCACCGGACAGCAGGATGACCGCACGTTTTTCCGTAGTGTTCAGTTGTTCCGTCATATCAGCGCCCCGGCTCGTCATTCCAAAGATATTTATGCAGCTGCAACTGCAGACGCACTGGCAAGTTATCCGCCACGACCCAGTCCGCCAGATCCCGTGCATTCAGATCATGGAAGCTGGGTGAGAACAGGACTTCGCCAGCACGCCGATCCAGACCGTACTGGATCAGCTTGGAGACCGACCAGTCGTAGTCTTCCCGCGAGCAGATGACAAACTTCACCTGGTCATTGGGCGTGAGCAGTTCAATGTTTTCGTAACGGTTGCGATGCGCTTCTTTCGAACCCGGCGTTTTCAGATCGACAACGCGACTGACCCGGGAATCTACCGCCGAGATATCAATAGAGCCACTGGTTTCCAGTGACACTTCGTAACCGGCATCACACAACCGCTTGAGCAATGGAATGGCATTGGGTTGCGCCAGGGGCTCGCCGCCGGTGACGCAGACATAACGCGGACGGAAACCGGCAACCTGCTCGAGGATATCCTCAAGCGTGCGAATGGTTCCGCCAGTAAAGGCGTAGGCACTGTCGCAGTATTGGCAGCGCAATGGGCAGCCGGTCAGACGCACAAAAACAGTGGGCAGGCCGGCGGTCCGAGTTTCACCCTGCAACGAGTAGAAAACTTCGGTGATTCTCAATGTGTCTTGCATAGTCGCCACGGGCGTAACAGCTAAACAGGCTGTCCGCCTCCGTCAGGCACTTCAAGGAACCCCGGCAATGCGCAGATCCCAAAAAGCGTGTTTCAGAAAAAGGGTGTGAATTCTAACGAAAAAACCCGCGACAAGCGCGGGTTTCTTCGAAACGGTTCGAGCAAGCTTACATGCGCTGCAGATCACGCTGGGCCAACTGCGCGGCGGAAGTACCCGGATATTGGGAAACCACCTGCTGCAGAATGCCTTTGACCCGGTCGGTGTGACCGAGGCGACGCTCCACATCAGCGAGCTTGTACAGCGAATCCGGCACTTTGGCGTGCTTTGGATAAAGCTGTGAAACCTTGGCGAATGCCTGACCTGCGCCTTGCAGATCGCCTTTGGCCAGGTTCACTTCACCCAGCCAGTACTGCGCATTGCCCGCATACTGACTGTTCGGGTACTTGCGCAGGAATGCGGTGAAGGCCTGACTGGCCTTGTCGAAGTCCTTGGCTTTGATCAGGTCGAAGGCCGCATCGTAGTAAAGCTTTTCCTTCGCCGGATCTCCCGGTTCGCTACTTGCCGCAGGTGCCTGAGTGGCCGCCGCCGCTGCGCCTGCGCCCGCTGCTGCACTGGGGGCGTTCAAATCGCCACCAGCTGAAGAATTCTCTGGAGTCGCGGCAGGTGCAACGCCGGACCCTATGCGCCGATCAAGATCCTGATATCGCTCCAGGTTTTCCTGCTTCATGCGCGCTACATCATTTTGCAGCACTTCGATCGCACCTTGCTGGCGCTCGATTTGTTGCTGCATTTGTTGCAGTTGGTTGAACAGTTCGCCCTGTGCCGAGACAGGGGCCGAAACCCCTCCCCCGGCATAGGCGCCGTTCGTACCGTAACCCGCAGGCGGATAACTGCTCCCGCTACTGTTATAACCGGAGTTGTCATCGACCACAGGAACCGCAGCCCACACCGCAAGCGGTGCCAGGCTGAGAGTCAGGACAGTTACAGCACGACGGCACGTTCGCATGACGAATTACTTACGCAGTTCGACGCGACGGTTTTGAGCCCAGGACTGCTCGTCGTTGCCGGTAGCAACTGGACGCTCTTCGCCGTAGTCAGCAACCTTCCTCAGATGCCTATATCGTGGCCGACATTCCGCGCTGGCGAATGATCTACGCAACCTCTGTGGAAAAAGACGGTTGGCTAAGCA
>NZ_JBNNVQ010000158.1:0-8562 GCF_050280625.1 Pseudomonas sp. NPDC089569 | reverse complement strand
TGATCCAGGACATGGGCTTCGATGTCCTCTACTTTCCGCCGATTCACCCGATCGGCCGCAGCTATCGCAAGGGGCGCAACAATGCCTTGACCGCGTGCCGATCGAGCTGATCTCCGGAATGGTGTAGATGCCGGTCGGTACGTCATTGACGAAGCGCCAGCTACCATTGTCGACGATGCTGCCGGCAGCCGAACGGCCCTGGTCATGGGCGGCACTGGCCAGGCTCGGCCAGCCGATCACATCACCGGCACCATAAATGTTCGGCACGCATGTGCGATAAGCCTCGTCGACTTCGATCTGGCCACGGCTGTTGACCTTCACGCCGATGTTTTCCAGCCCCAACTGATCGGTGTTGCCGGTACGGCCGTTGCACCAGAGCAAGGCATCGGCCTTGATCTTCTTGCCGGACTTGAGATGCAGGATCACGCCGTTGTCCACGCCTTCGACGCGGTCATACTCTTCGTTGTGGCGAACGGTGATGTTGTTGTTGCTGAAGTGGTAGCTCAGGGCCTGGGAGATTTCCGAATCCAGGAAGCTCAGCAACTGGCCACGGTTATCCACCAACTCGACCAGAACCCCCAGGCCGCTGAAGATCGAAGCGTATTCGCAACCGATCACGCCGGCGCCGTAGACGATGAGTTTGCGCGGAGTGTGGCCGAGGCTCAGGATGGTGTCGCTATCGTAGATGCGCGGGTGGTGGAAATCGATGTCGGCCGGACGATAAGGGCGCGAGCCGGTGGCGATGATGATGTGCTTGGCCACCAGTTTTTCCACCACGCCGTTGGCGCAGACCACTTCCACGGTTTGCTCGTCGGCGAAGCTGCCGGTACCGAAGAACACGTCGACGCGATTGCGGGCATAGTAGCCGGTACGCGAGGCGACTTGTTTGGAGATGACTTTTTCAGCGCTTTTCAGCACGTCCGGGAACGAAAACCAGCGCGGCTCACCAATGGCCCGGAACATGGGGTTGGTGTTGAACTGCATGATCTGCCGGACCGAGTGACGCAGTGCCTTGGAGGGAATCGTGCCCAAGTGGGTGCAGTTGCCGCCGACCTGGCGACGGCTGTCGACCATCGCCACCTTGCGCCCTGCCTTGGCGGCGTTCATTGCCGCGCCTTCTCCCGCCGGGCCGGAACCCAACACCACCACGTCGTAGTTGTAGACAGCCATGCGTACTCCTCAGAACAGGCCGTGGCGCCATCGGCGCCTGCGGCTAAATCACGCCGATCGGCGGCGTGAAGGAACAATTTGGGGTCAGTGCAGAACCCGGACACAGTCTATAGAAGCGTCAACGCCGCGCACATTAACCCTTGGTAGCGTCGTAGGCTACTTTTGCCTGCACTACAACGCCAGTTTTCGATGCTGGAACACCGCAATCACTGGTTTTTCTCGCCACTCAGGCGTGCAAAAGCGTGACTGGTGCGTGTGACGAAACCTGTATCGGCACGAATCACAAAGAATGCGCCGATATCATGTTTTTCCGCGTAATCCCAACCGCGTTCGGGGCCGAGAATCAACAACAGCGTCGACAGGCCATCGGCCATCAACGCAGAAGGATGAATCACGGTAACGGACGCCAGTGCGTGCGTGATCGGTGCACCGGTACGCGCATCGAACGTGTGGGAATAGCGCTGCCCGCCCTGCTCGAAGTAATTGCGGTAGTCACCGGAGGTGGACAGGCCATAACCATCGACAGCAATGATGCGCTCGGCCACTTGTTGATCGTCACGCGGCTCTTCCAGCGCAATGTGCCATGGCGAACCGTCGAGTTTCCTGCCGGCCGCCTTGAGCTCGCCAGTGGCTTCGGCGAGGTAGTCGTGGATACCCAGCGCCTCCAGTCGTGCAGCAATGGTATCGACCGCATAACCGGCGGCGATGCTGTTGAAGTCGACTTCGACCGCAGCATCCTTGCACAACTGATCACCGTTGATATGCAGATGGGCGTAACCGACGCGTTGCCGCACCTCGGCAAGCGCTTGCGCGGTCGGGACTTTTTCTTCACGGGCCTGAGGACCGAACCCCCACAGATTGAGCAGAGGCTCCACGGTCAAATCGTAGGAACCTTCACTTTGCTTTGACAGCTGCTCACCGACGCGCACCAATTCGAGGACCGGCGCTGGCATCGTCTGACAGCGATTGGCGGGCAATGCATTGAATCGCTCAATGTCCGAATCGCTGCGATAAGTCGACATTTGCCGATCGACTTCGGCAAGGATCCTTTCAACTTCGACACGCACCTGCTCCTGCGCGGGAAGGCCGGCGTGGCGTACATACTTGATTGAATACGTACTGCCCATGGTCGGGCCGCCGAAACTTTCCATGGAGTCGCCATTGCCGCAAGCCGTCAGCGACCCCAGCAGGACCAGGAAAAAACCCTTCCACCCTTTCGACAATTGCCACCTCTCCCGAACGCTCCTCGACACAACGCCAAGGCCCGCGATTATGCGATAGAACGGTGGGAGCGGGCTTGCTCCCAAAGCTCATCAGGGTCACCTGAAGGTCGTAATTCGCTCAAGTGCGCAATCCATGGTGCGTAATGGCTATATCGTTTAAGCAGCAAGCTAACTAAATGTTGCCTACCCACACTTCCACACATATTGTTACAAAATGCCGCCAAAGGGAGACTGTCTCATTAGCGGCAGCGAGGGATGTGTCTAAATCAGGGAAGCCAACCAGACAACCAAGAGCGAGTACGTCCAAATGTCCTCCAATACGGGCAAAGGCAAAGCGATTTTTCGCGTTGTCAGTGGCAACTTTCTGGAGATGTTCGACTTTATGGTCTACGGCTTTTACGCCACGGCCATCGCCAAAACCTTCTTCCCTGCCGACAGTGCTTTCGCTTCCCTGATGCTTTCGCTGGCCACCTTCGGTGCCGGCTTCCTGATGCGCCCGCTGGGAGCCATTTTCCTCGGTGCCTATATCGACCGCCATGGCCGTCGACAAGGTCTGATCATCACCCTCGCCTTGATGGCCGCCGGTACGATATTGATTGCCTGTGTGCCGGGTTACGCCACCCTCGGTGTTGTCGCCCCACTGATCGTTCTGTTCGGCCGACTGCTGCAGGGTTTTTCGGCGGGAGTTGAACTGGGGGGTGTATCGGTGTACCTGGCCGAAATCTCTACACCGGGGCGCAAAGGCTTCTTTGTCAGTTGGCAGTCCGCCAGTCAGCAAGCTGCCGTGGTGTTCGCCGGCCTGCTGGGTGTTGGTTTGAACCATTGGCTCAGCCCTGAACAGATGGGTGATTGGGGCTGGCGTGTGCCGTTCCTGATTGGCTGCATGATCGTGCCGGTGATTTTCGTGATACGTCGCTCCCTGGAGGAAACACCGGAATTCCAGGCACGCAAACACCGCCCGACCCTCAGGGATATCGTCCGTTCGATCGGTCAGAATTTCGGTATCGTCGTCGCCGGCATGGCCTTGGTGGTGATGACGACGGTCTCGTTCTACCTGATCACTGCTTACACGCCGACCTTCGGCAAAGCCGAACTGCATTTGTCAGACATGGATGCCCTGCTGGTGACCGTGTGCATCGGTCTGTCCAACTTCTTCTGGCTGCCGGTGATGGGTTCGGTATCGGACAAGATCGGACGCAAGCCCCTGCTGGTGGCAGCAACAACGCTGGCGATCCTCACGGCCTACCCGGCGCTTTCCTGGCTGGTGGCCAACCCAAGCTTCAGCCATCTGCTGATCGTTGAACTCTGGCTGTCGTTCCTCTATGGCTCGTACAACGGTGCCATGGTGGTCGCCCTGACCGAAATCATGCCGGTAGAAGTTCGTACCACCGGTTTCTCACTGGCCTACAGCCTGGCAACGGCAACCTTCGGCGGTTTTACCCCGGCTGCGTGTACCTACCTGATCCATGTGCTCGACAACAAAGCGGCGCCCGGGATCTGGCTGAGTGCGGCGGCGGTGCTGGGGCTGATTGCGACGCTGGTGTTGTTCCGCGGCAACAAGCATGAGTTGCGCACAGCACGCGCAACCATGGCAGGCGGCGCCTGAAAAGATTCGCGGGCAAGCCTCGCTCCTACAAAGATTCGCGCCCCGCAGGAGCGAGGCTTGCCCGCGAATAGGCCGGCTCAGCCACTACACATTTCGGATCGAGAAACAAAAACGCCCCGAACAAATCGGGGCGTTTTCATGTGCAGCTAGGGCTTAGCGCGGGAATGCTGGCGGGTTTACACCGGCCATGTCTTCCATCACGCGAACCACCTGGCAGCTGTAACCGAATTCGTTGTCGTACCAAACGTACAGAACAACGCGGTTATCCTGGGTGATGGTGGCTTCCGCATCCACCACGCCGGCGTGGCGCGAACCCACGAAGTCGGTGGAAACCACTTCCTGCGAGCTGACGTAGTCGATCTGCTTGTGCAGGTCCGAGTGCATGGCCATCTGGCGCAGGTACTCGTTGATTTCGTCGCGGGTGGTGGCCTTTTCCAGGTTCAGGTTCAGGATGGCCATCGACACGTTCGGCGTAGGAACACGAATCGCGTTACCGGTCAGCTTGCCCTTGAGCACTGGCAGTGCCTTGGCGGCGGCAGTGGCGGCACCGGTCTCGGTGATCACCATGTTCAGCGGCGCGGCACGGCCACGACGGCTGCCCTTGTGGAAGTTGTCGATCAGGTTCTGGTCGTTGGTGAACGAGTGAACGGTTTCGACGTGGCCGTTGACGATGCCGTACTGGTCATTGACAGCCTTGAGCACCGGCACGATGGCGTTGGTGGTGCAGGAAGCGGCCGAAATGATCTTGTCGTCAGGGCTGATGTCGCCATGGTTGATGCCGTGCACGATGTTCTTCAGCGCGCCCTTGCCAGGTGCGGTGAGGATCACGCGGGCAGCGCCCGGGCAGGCCAGGTGCTGGCCCAGGCCGTCGGCATCACGCCATACGCCGGTGTTGTCGACGATCAGAGCGTTCTGGATGCCGTACTGGGTGTAGTCGACTTCGCTCGGGCTCTTGGCGTAGATAACCTGGATCAGGTTGCCGTTGGCGGTGATGGTGTTGTTGGCTTCATCAATGGTGATGGTGCCATCGAACGGACCATGAACCGAGTCACGACGCAGCAGGCTGGCACGCTTGACCAGGTCGTTCTCGGAGCCCTTGCGGACTACGATGGCGCGCAGGCGCAGGCCGTCGCCGCCACCGGTTTTTTCGATCAGGATGCGAGCCAGCAGACGACCGATACGACCAAAGCCGTACAGGACAACGTCGGTGCCTTTGCGCGCGGAAGCGTTCTGTTGGCCAACCACGTCAGCCATTTCTTCACGCACGAACTGCTCGGCGCTACGGCCGTTGCCTTCTTGCTTGAATTTGTTGGCCAGCTTGCCCAGGTCCACCGAAGCGGCGCCCAGTTTCAGCTCGCTCATGGCCTTGAGCAGCGGGAATGTCTCGTGGACAGAGAGTTCGGTTTCGTCGGTTTGGCGATGACGGGCAAAGCGGTGCGCTTTGAGGATCGAGATCACCGAGCGGTTGATCAGGCTGCGGCCATAGATCGAGCTCACCACGTTGTTATTGCGGTAGAGCTGACCGATAAGCGGAATCATCGCTTCTGCGAGTGCTTCACGGTCGATCCATTCACCAAGACACTGGTCGGGCTTCTGAGTCACGGGAACCTTCCACATGTAGGGGCAGAAAAAAGGGGCTACATTATGCCGCCGAGAGCCCCACGTAGCAATGCGCGCCTGTCGTACTATCCGTAACAATTTCCGGTTCAAAAAAATCGCGCCTCGCGGCAAGCCAGTAAAACCGGGGCTTTCAGCACAGTCAATTTTTCGGCAACGCTGCGGCCATGTCTGTAACCCTCCGTAACACACGCCTTCCAAGGCACTACATTTGCCTCCAAAAAGCACTGCTTTTTGTCATTACCACTACATTTTGCGCAGAGCGCTTATATAGACACAGTCAGCAACTGACAGCCGGCACCCGAGGCCGTTACAATTGACGACTTTGTCGCAACGCTTGGAGCTCAACCTTCCGTGCCCGTTCTGCGTCTACCGCATCTCCCTGCCGAGGCAGGCAAACAGCACTGGGGCAACCTGCCCGGTGCGACCCTGAGCCTGGCCATCGCCGAGGCCGCCAGCGCTGCCAGGCGCTTTACCCTGCTGCTGACCGCCGATAGCCAAAGTGCCGAACGGCTGGAACAGGAGCTGGGCTTCTTCGCCCCGGATTTGCCTGTGCTGCATTTTCCCGATTGGGAAACCCTGCCCTACGATCTGTTTTCGCCGCACCAGGACATCATTTCCCAGCGTATTGCCAGCCTGTATCGGCTGCCGGAGCTGATGCATGGTGTGCTGGTGGTACCGATCACCACCGCCCTGCACCGCCTGGCCCCGACGAAGTTCCTGCTGGGCAGCAGCCTGGTGCTGGACGTCGGCCAGAAGCTTGACGTCGAGCAAATGCGCACCCGACTCGAAGCCACCGGGTACCGCTATGTCGATACGGTGTATGAGCATGGCGAATTCACCGTGCGCGGCTCGCTGATCGATCTGTTCCCGATGGGCAGCAAGTTGCCGTATCGCATCGACCTGTTCGACGACGAAATCGAAACCCTGCGCACGTTCGATCCGGAAAACCAGCGTTCGATCGACAAGGTCGACTCGGTCAAGCTGCTGCCGGCCAAGGAATTCCCGCTGCAAAAAGAAGCGGTAACCCGCTTCAAGTCGCGGTTTCGCGAACGCTTCGATGTCGATTTCCGTCGCTGCCCGATCTTTCAGGATTTGAGCAGCGGAATTACTCCGGCCGGCATCGAGTACTACCTGCCGCTGTTCTTCGAAGAAACCTCGACGCTGTTCGACTACCTGCCCCAGGACACGCAAGTGTTTTCCCTGCCGGGCATCGAGCAGGCAGCGGAGAATTTCTGGAACGACGTACGCAATCGCTATGAAGAGCGCCGCGTCGATCCATCCCGCCCCTTGTTGCCGCCCGCCGAACTGTTCCTGCCGGTAGAAGACTGCTTCGCACGCCTGAAGAACTGGCCGCGAGTGGTTGCCAGCCAACAAGACCTGGAAACCGGCATCGGACGCGAGCGCTTCCCCGCCCGCGAACTGCCGAACCTGGCCATTGAAGCCAAGGCCTCTCAGCCATTGGCTGCACTGTCGGGATTCCTCGACGAATTTCCCGGACGCGTGCTGTTTACCGCCGAATCTGCCGGTCGCCGCGAAGTCTTGCTGGAGCTGCTGGAACGCCTGAAGCTTCGACCGAAGACCGTCGATAGCTGGCCGGACTTCGTCACCAGCAAGGAACGCCTGGCAATCACCATTGCACCACTGGATGAAGGCTTGCTGCTGGACGACCCGGCCCTGGCGCTGGTTGCCGAGAGCCCGTTGTTCGGCCAGCGCGTGATGCAGCGCCGTCGCCGTGAGAAGCGCGCCGACGCCAACAACGACGCCGTGATCAAGAACCTCACCGAACTGCGCGAAGGCGCGCCGGTGGTGCATATCGATCACGGCGTTGGTCGCTACCTGGGCCTTGCGACACTGGAAATCGACAGTCAGAGCGCCGAATTCCTCGCCCTGGAATACGCCGAGGGCGCCAAGCTTTATGTGCCGGTAGCCAACCTGCACCTGATCGCACGCTACACCGGCAGCGACGATGCCCTGGCCCCGCTGCATCGCCTGGGCTCCGAGACCTGGCAGAAAGCCAAGCGCAAGGCTGCCGAGCAGGTGCGCGACGTGGCGGCCGAACTGCTCGACATCTATGCGCGTCGCGCGGCCCGCGAAGGCTACGCCTTTGCCGACCCGAAAGCCGATTACGCCACCTTCAGCGCCGGTTTCCCGTTCGAAGAAACGCCGGACCAGCAGACCACCATCGAAGCGGTGCGCGAGGACATGCTCGCACCCAAGCCGATGGATCGCCTGGTGTGCGGCGATGTCGGCTTCGGCAAGACCGAAGTGGCGATGCGCGCCGCGTTCATTGCCGTACATGGCGGCAAGCAAGTAGCGATTCTGGTGCCGACCACCCTGCTGGCTCAACAACACTACAACAGCTTCCGCGACCGCTTTGCCGACTGGCCAGTGACCGTGGAAGTGATGAGTCGCTTCAAGTCGGCCAAGGAAGTGAATGCGGCGGTCGCGGACCTGGCCGAAGGCAAGATCGACATCGTCATCGGCACGCACAAGCTGCTGCAGGAAGACGTGAAGATGAAAAACCTGGGGCTGGTGATCATCGACGAAGAGCACCGTTTCGGCGTACGCCAGAAAGAGCAGCTCAAGGCGTTACGCAGTGAGGTCGATATCCTCACCCTGACCGCCACGCCCATCCCGCGTACCTTGAACATGGCCGTATCGGGCATGCGCGACCTGTCGATCATCGCCACGCCGCCGGCTAGACGCCTGTCGGTGCGCACCTTCGTCATGGAGCAGAACAAGAGCACGGTCAAGGAAGCCCTGCTGCGCGAGTTGCTGCGCGGCGGCCAGGTCTACTACCTGCACAATGACGTCAAGACCATCGAGAAATGCGCCGCCGACCTTGCCGAACTGGTACCCGAAGCGCGGATCGGCATCGGTCACGGACAGATGCGCGAGCGCGAACTCGAACAGGTGATGAGCGACTTCAACCACACGCGCTTC
>NZ_JBNNVQ010000157.1:0-8633 GCF_050280625.1 Pseudomonas sp. NPDC089569 | reverse complement strand
TCCGGCCGGATTTTTTGCTTTTTTTCCTGTAGGAGCGAGCAAGCTCGCGATGGACGCCAACGATGACGCTGGCCGCCTGACACCCCGCGGTGCCTGGCAGTTTTTCGCGAGCATGCTCGCTCCTACAGTTAGAGGCTAACCATCCGGCCGGATTTTTTGCTTATTTTCCTGTAGGAGCGAGCACGCTCGCGATGGACGCCAACGATGACGCCGGCATGCTGACACCCCGCGGTGCCTGGCAGTTTTTCGCGAGCATGCTCGCTCCTACATGGCGAGCCTGCTCGCGCCTGCAACGTGGTCGGTCAGGGGGTGACGATGTTGAACTGCCCGGAGAAGCTGTCGAGCAGGGAGAGGAATTCTCCGAGCTTCTTGCCGTCACCTTCAAGCTTGATGGCACCTTGTTTGATCGCGGTCGGGAAATCCAGCTCGCGCAGGCTGATCCTGTCCAGCGTGGACTTGTCCAGCGACACCGTGACGGCAGCCTGATCGTTCAGCTTGCCGTCGCGATGGGTGAGCACGCCATTGCGCACGGTCAGGGCATAGGGTTGCTTGAGGTCATTGAAGACCCAGTTCAAGACCATGTCATGGCCAACGGCTTTTTCGCTGTCCAGACGCACGGCGAGGAAGTCGAAGAACATTTTCGGGGTCATGGCCTTGACCAGGTCGGGCTTGGCCTTGCTGCCCTCGTACTGAGGCACACCATTGCGCAGTTCCATGGCACCGGTCAGGTAGATGTTGCGCCACAAGGCATTCTCGGCCTGGTAACCCAACTGCTCCAGCGCATCGGCTTGCAGCTCGCGCGCCTGTTTATTGTCGGGCGCGGCGAAAACGAGGTTGTTACCCAATTGCGCGGCCCAGCGGTAGTCACCTTTTTCGATGGCTGCCTGCATGAGTTTGATCGCGGTATCGACACCACCCAGCGCCTCGACGAAATGCTGGCCGGCTTCCACCGGCGGCAGCGGATCGAGGTTGGCCGGGTTGCCGTCGTAGAAGCCCAGGTAACGCTGGTATACGGCGCGGGAGTTGTGGCTCAGGGAGCCGTAGTAACCCCGTGTGTACCATTTCTGCTCCAGGTTGCCGGGCAGTTTTTGCATGTTCTGCGCGACTTCGGTCGGGGTCTTGCCCTGATTGATCAGGTGCAGGGTGCGATCGTTCAGGAACGCATACATGTCGCGCTGGTCGGCAAGCATCGTGCGAATGCGTTCGGCGCCCCAGGTCGGCCAATTGTGCGAGACAAACATGACGTCGACCTTGTCGCCATAGCGTTCCAGGCTGGCGTCGATGTATTCGCTCCAGGCCTTGGCATCGCGCACCAGAGCCCCACGCGGGGTGAGGATGTTGTGCATCATCTGGGTGGTATTTTCAGACATGCACACGGCACGCAGTTGCGGCAGGAAGAAGTTCATCTCGGCCGGTGCCTCGGTCCCGGGCGTCAACTGGAACTCCACATCGAGACCCGCGACCTTGTGTGTTTCGTAGGTCTGGCTGATCAGGTCGGTCGGGGCGATGATCGTCACCGTGCCGTGTGTGGGGGCGGTCTTGCCCATACCGGCTTCAAGCTGGCCTTGCTCGTTGCGTGGCAGCAGGGAACCGAACTGGTACTGGGCGCGGCGGTTCATGGCCGTTCCGGCAAACACGTTTTCACTCACTACGTGTTCCATGAACCCGGCCGGGGCATAGATTTTGACCTTTCCGGCCTTGACGTCAGCCTCGTCGACCACACCGCGCACGCCACCGAAATGGTCCGCATGGCTATGACTGTAGGCGATCGCCACCACCGGTTTCCTGGGGCGGTGCTGGTAATACAGCTCAAGGGCTGCATGGGCGGTTTCGGAGACCGTCAACGGGTCGATGATGAACAGGCCATCGTCGCCCTCGATAATGGTCATGTTCGACACATCCATGCCGCGCAACTGGAAGATCCTGGGTGCCACTTCAAACAGACCGGCATGCACGTTCAGTTGTGCCAGGCGCCACAGGCTCGGATTGACGGTGTCGGCCGGCTTGTCCTTGTCGAGGAATTTGTAGGCGTCGATGTCCCAGACCACTTCACCGGCGGCGTTCTTGATCTGACCGGTAAAGGGTGCAATCAGGCCACGACTGACGGATTCAAAGTCGGTACGGTCGCTGAAGGGAAGGCTCTTCAATACGTCGGCGTTCTTCGCCACGGTGATGGCGCTGGCGGGTTTGCTGACCGCCGGCTCGGCGGCGTACAGGTACGGCGTACTGATGGCGGCAAGCAGGCAAAGCCATTGAGTCGGTTTGGCGGGGAAATGCATGAAAGACTCCGGAAACATTATTTTTAGAGAGAGCGAATTCAGCGCAGCGACTCAGGATAGGTATTGCCTGGCGGCGGGAGCATGGCTTGAGGGGTCAATAACTGTGCAGGCAACGGAGCAGGGCAGGGAACCTGTGGGTCAGAGCAGAAAGCGGATAGCGAATGATCAAGTCCAGAAGCATTTCAATGCAATGCAGGGGCATACAAGCAAGGCAAGGGTCACGTCCGCCCATGGCTGGAGTGAGTTGCCCCCAGCATTCTCAATACAAGCTGTGTGTAGCAAACAGTCACCTCATTCAGGCCCATGGGACCGTCATCCCGATACCAGGCACATGCCTGGGTCAACATGCCGAAAATGATGCGTGACATTAACTTGCATTCGTCACACCGGAACTGTCCTTGTGCAACACCCTGATCGATAATTTTTTGAACTTTGCCCAAGTAAGCGCGGCGGGCTTTTCGAACCAGGGCCAAATGCTCAGTATCCAGACTGCGCAGTTCCATGTTGCCTAAAACCGCTTCGTCCTTATTGGCGAGATGGTGGTTTACATGAAAGGCCACGAAAGCCTTGAGCTTCGATGAGGCATTGGCATCAACCGGTGCCTGCAGGTCCCAGGCATCCGAAAGTCGTTCGAAATACTCCAGTACCAGCGTCATCAACAACTCTTGTTTGCCCTTGTAGTAAATATACAAAGTCGAGGAATTAATGTTCGCCTCTTTGGCCAACTGCCGCAGGCTCATGGCGTCATATCCGACGCGCGAGATCAACTTGATTGCCGCATTACGGATACTGATTTCAGTCATGTTCATGGGGTGAACCTGTGAGGCTTGAATAACAGTCGGAATAAAGATTGCCGGGGGGATTTTAGAGGGCAGTGTGTCGGGTTGATGTAGATCGAAAGAACGGTTCTAACGATGAAAGAATATTTGGCCGGGCATTGAAGATAACGTCGGATTTAATGCTTGTCTGGTGATCCGAGGGCTGTTCAACCTCTGCACGCAGTTCAGTGGAAATCGGGCAGCTAATCGTCGAATATCACATAAGTTAAACTTATTTATGACATGTGATAAATCGATTTTATTTATTTTGTCACAAATGTTTTTATCGCTCTGTGCATCACTCCCCACAAAAACAAAACTGCCGGAGAAGATCATGACCAAAGCCGAATTTCCGACTCCCCAGCCGCTGGCCACGCCAGCCTTGGGCGAGCCCTACCTGTTGACGCCGGGGCCGTTGACGACCTCGAAAGCCACCAAGGAGGCCATGCTCCGCGACTGGGGTTCATGGGACGGTGCCTTCAACCGCGTCACTGCCGAGGTGCGCCAGCATCTGCTAAGCATGGCCGGTGTGCAAGACGACAGCTTTGCCTGCGTACCGCTGCAAGGCAGCGGCAGCTACTCGGTGGAGGCGGCGCTCGCCACTGCCATCCCCCGTGACGGCAAGGCCCTGGTGTTGATGAACGGCGCCTACGGCCAGCGAGCCACCAAAACCCTGGAATACCTTGCTCGCGCCTATATCACGCTGGACAAGGGCGATTACCTGCCGCCGCAGCCGGAAGAAGTCGACGCACTGCTCAAGGCCAATCCGGATGTGACCCATGTGTTTGTGGTCCATTGCGAAACCAGCTCCGGCATCCTCAACCCGCTGCGCGCCATCGCCGATGTGGTCAAAGCCCACGGCAAGCGCCTGATCATCGACGCCATGAGCACCTTCGGCGCCGTGCCGGTGACCGTCGATGAGATCGCCTTCGACGTGCTGGTGTCCTCGGCCAACAAGTGCATCGAAGGTATCCCTGGCTTCGGCTTCGTGATTATCCGCCGTTCGGTCCTGGAAGCGGCCAAGGGGCGCGCCAATTCGTTGTCCCTCGACCTCTACGAGCAGTGGCTCTACATGGAACGCACCGGCCAATGGCGTTTCACTCCGCCGACCCACAGTGTGGTGGCTTTTCACAAGGCCCTCGAGCAGCACGCGAACGAAGGCGGCGTGCAAGGGCGCCTGGCGCGCTACACGCACAACCGCGACGTGCTGGTCAGCGGCATGCGTGAGCTGGGATTCCGCACCCTGCTGGAAGACTGCTGGCTGTCGCCGATCATCACCACATTTTTCTGCCCCGAGCATCCGGACTTCCAGTTCACGCGTTTCTATGAAGAGCTCAAGGCTCGCCAATTCATCATCTACCCGGGCAAGTTGACCCAGGCCGAAAGCTTCCGCATCGGCTGCATCGGACAGATCGACCAATACGTCGTCCACCAGCTGCTGCGCGCCATTGCCGACAGCCTCCTGGCCATGGGTGTGAACATGCCAAAACCGGCCAGCTGATCGCCCCCTTTCAAGGTCCCCGTCAATTCGAGCAGAGGTGCAATGGGTGGCGCCTCTGGGCAGAGACCTTTTTTTAATCATGGACTCGTTGACTCATCGCTCGGCCGCGCCGGGCAGACGTCAGCGATCGCGACAAGTTGATACCTGAAGCCTTTTGCCGTTCCCACGGACATCTGATCGATGTCGTGCGTCCGGACGGGCTCGTGCACCGAAAACAAAAACAAATACCGACCTAATTTGCGCTGTCTGGCACCTCAAACGGGATCAGAACACCATGACAAAGAACACCACAAGTCCTCTCGCAACCGGCTGGAAATCCCTCCAGCGTTGGCGCGTGCAGATTTTCCTGATTACCTGGCTGGCCTATGCCGCCTTCTACTTCACCCGGAAGGCTTTCTCCGTCGCCAAGCTTGGCATTGGCGAAGACCCCAACTTCACGCTCGAGAAGGCCATGATGGCCAATCTCGATGCCCTCTACCTGACCGCTTATGCCGTGGGCCAGTTCCTGTGGGGCAACTTCTCCGACCGCTTCGGCCCAAGGGTCGTGGTACTCGGCGGCCTGGTCATTTCGGCCGTGGCGGCGCTCGCCATGGGGACCTTTGCAACCTTGCCGATTTTCGTCTCCTGCATGTTGGTGCAGGGGCTTGCCCAGTCCACCGGATGGTCGGGGCTGTGCAAGAACGTCGGCAGCTTCTTCTCGACCGGAGAGCGTGGCCGTGTTCTGGGTTACTGGAGCACCAGTTATGCCTTTGGCGGTCTGGTGGCTACGCCTTTTGCCGGTTGGTGGGCCTATGACACCTACCACGACTGGCGCCTGGCATTCATCAGCAGTGCCGCGGTGGTGCTGGTGGTCGCGGTGCTGTTCTTTGTCCTGCAACGCAACCGCCCGGAGGACGTGGGACTGCCACCCGTGGAAATCGAGATCGAGCCCGTCAGCCATGCCGCGGTTCCCCGCGAAAGCGTATGGGCCGGCTTGCGCACCGTGATGAAAAATCGGACCGTGATGGTGCTCGGCCTTGCGTATTTCATGCTCAAGCCTGCGCGTTACGCCATCCTGCTGTGGGGGCCGGTGATCATCTACGAGCGCATGCCCGAGATTGGCAAGGTCGCTTCCGCCATCGTCCCGACATCCTTCGAACTGGCGGGGCTGATCGGTCCGATCCTGATCGGTATCGCCTCGGACAAGTATTTCGGCGCCCGTCGCATCCCGGCCTGCGTCCTCACCCTGGTTGTCCTCGCTGTCTGCCTGGGGCTGTTTGTTCCTGCCATGCAGAGCGGCAGTCTGTACATGGTGGTGGGCCTGCTGTTCATGATGGGCCTGACACTGTACGGGCCGGACTCGATGATCAGCGGCTCGGCTGCCATCGACTTCGGCAGCAAGGATGGCGCTGCCTCCGCCGCAGGTTTTGTCAACGGCTGCGGTTCGGTCGGTGCGGTCCTGGGCGGCTTGCTGCCGGGTTACTTCGACACCATCACCGTGTTCCTGGTCTTCACCGGTACTGCACTGCTGGCCAGCCTGATGCTGGTGCCTTTCTGGAACAGCCGCCCGAAAACAGTGGAAAACCAGCGGCCGGTCTCGACCCCGGTGCAAGCGGTCGGCGCCACCAACGCCTCCTGAATCCGAACTCCCAACCAGACCATCACTGGAGCATTCACCATGCACTACAAACAACCGACCCAACTGCAAGCCGTGGTTCTCGACTGGGCGGGTACCGTCGTTGACTTCGGTTCCTTTGCACCGACGCAAATCTTCGTCGAAGCCTTCGCGGAGTTCGGCGTTGCCGTCTCCCTGGCGGAAGCTCGCGGACCGATGGGCATGGGCAAGTGGGATCACATCCGCACGCTGTGCAACGAGCCTCAGATTGCCGATCGCTACCATGCCGTCTTCGGCCGCCTGCCGACCGATGACGATGTCACCGCCCTGTATGAGCGCTTCATGCCGTTGCAGATCGAAAAGATCGCGCTGCATTCGGCGTTGATTCCCGGCGCACTGCAAACCATCGACAGCCTGCGCGACAAGGGCCTGAAAATCGGCTCGTGCTCCGGCTATCCGGCGGTCGTCATGGAGAAAGTGGTCGAGTTGGCCCGCCGCAATGGCTACGTCACCGACCACGTAGTGGCCACCGATGAAGTCCCCAACGGCCGCCCGCATCCTGCCCAGGCCCTGGCCAACGTGATTGCCCTGGGCATCAGCGACGTCGCCGCCTGCGTCAAGGTCGACGACACCTGGCCGGGCATCCTCGAAGGCCGCAGCGCGGGCATGTGGACGGTTGCATTGACTTGCTCCGGCAACGCACTGGGCCTGACCTATGACCAGTACAAGGACTTGCCCTCGGACAAACTGGCCGCTGAACGTGCACGCATCATCGGAATGTTCGAAGGCTCTCGCCCTCACTACCTGATCGACACCATTGTCGAGTTGCCGGCTGTTATCGAAGACATCAATGCGCGACTGGCGCGTGGAGAGACGCCTCAGGGCTCCTGATCCCGAGCCGTTCATGCAACTGACAGTGACCGTCCTGCGGGCGGTCACAACCCAAACCGACAAGAGAACGCCACCATGAAATACGCTCACCCAGGCACGCCAGGTGCCATCGTCTACTTCAAAGCCAAGTACGGTAACTACATCGGCGGCGAGTTTGTCGCGCCTGTCAAAGGTCAGTACTTCACCGCTACCTCGCCGGTGAATGGCCAGCCGATTGCCGAATTCCCCCGTTCCACGGCCGAAGACATCGACAAGGCCCTGGACGCTGCCCACGCCGCAGCCGATGCCTGGGGCGCCACCTCCGTCCAGGCGCGCTCGCTGATCCTGCTGAAAATCGCCGACCGCATCGAACAGAACCTGGAAACCCTGGCGATCACCGAGTCCTGGGACAACGGCAAAGCCGTGCGTGAAACCCTCAACGCCGATATCCCGCTGGCCGCCGACCATTTCCGCTACTTCGCCGGTTGCCTGCGCGCCCAGGAAGGCAGCGCTGCCGAAATCGACGGCAACACCGTGGCCTACCACATCCACGAACCGCTGGGCGTGGTCGGGCAGATCATCCCGTGGAACTTCCCGATCCTGATGGCCGCCTGGAAACTCGCCCCGGCGCTGGCGGCCGGTAACTGCGTGGTGCTCAAGCCGGCCGAGCAAACGCCGCTGGGCATTACCGTGCTGGTCGAGCTGATTGGCGACCTGCTGCCACCCGGCGTGCTGAACATCGTGCAAGGTTTCGGCAAGGAAGCCGGCGAAGCCCTGGCCACCAGCAAGCGCATCGCCAAAATCGCCTTCACCGGCTCGACCCCGGTCGGCTCGCACATCATGAAATGCGCGGCCGAGAACATCATTCCGTCCACCGTGGAGCTGGGTGGCAAATCGCCGAACATCTTCTTCGAAGACATCATGAAGGCCGAGCCGTCCTTCATCGAGAAAGCCGCCGAAGGCCTGGTGCTGGCGTTCTTCAACCAGGGCGAGGTGTGCACCTGCCCATCCCGCGCACTGGTGCAGGAGTCGATCTACGACGAATTCATGCAAGTGGTGATGAAGAAGGTCCTGCAAATCAAACGTGGCGACCCGCTGGACACCGACACCATGGTCGGCGCCCAGGCGTCCGAGCAGCAATTCGACAAGATTCTCTCGTACCTGGAAATCGCCAAGGGCGAAGGCGCCGAACTGCTGACCGGCGGCAAGGTGGAAAAACTCGAGGGCAACCTGGCGAGCGGCTATTACATCCAGCCGACCTTGCTCAAGGGCACCAACAAGATGCGCGTGTTCCAGGAAGAAATCTTCGGCCCGGTGGTGAGCATCACCACCTTCAAGGATGAAGCCGAAGCTCTGGCCATCGCCAACGACACCGAGTTCGGCCTCGGTGCCGGCCTGTGGACCCGCGACATCAACCGCGCCTATCGCATGGGCCGCGCCATCAAGGCCGGTCGTGTGTGGACCAACTGCTACCACCTGTACCCGGCGCACGCCGCGTTCGGCGGGTACAAAAAGTCCGGCGTCGGCCGTGAAACCCACAAGATGATGCTCGACCACTACCAGCAGACCAA
>NZ_JBNNVQ010000156.1:0-9285 GCF_050280625.1 Pseudomonas sp. NPDC089569 | reverse complement strand
AACCGTGGAAGGCCATGAAAATGGTGCCGAACATGATCCCCAGCGCACCGGCCAGCATGGTCCACAGCGCCGACAAGCCAAGGCTTGGGCCGACACCCGGTGACGAACACGGTATGGACGAAAAAATGGCCGAGCAGTCGCTGCTGGCCATCGAAGAAGCGGATGTCGTGCTGTTCCTGGTAGATGCCAAGGCTGGTTTCACAGCCGCCGACCAGATGATCGCCGAGCATTTGCGCAAGCGTAACAAGCGTTCCCACGTGGTTGCCAACAAGGTCGATAACATCGACCCGGAAATGGCCCGCGCCGAATTCGCTCCGCTGGGTATGGGTCATGCGATCCCGATTGCCGGTGCCCATGGCCGTGGCATCACCCAGTTGCTGGAAACCGCACTGAGCGAGTTCCCCAAAGACGAAGAAGAGCCGGAAGAGGGCGAGGAAGAAGAGGTTGCCGAAGGCGAGGAAGCCAAGCGCATTCCTGGCCCGAGCGAGAAAGACGGGATCAAGATCGCGATCATCGGCCGTCCGAACGTTGGCAAATCGACCCTGGTCAACCGCATGCTCGGTGAAGACCGGGTAATCGTGTATGACCAGCCGGGTACGACGCGCGACAGTATCTACATCCCGTTCGAACGCAACGACGAGAAGTACACGCTGATCGACACCGCCGGTGTGCGCAAGCGCGGCAAGATCCACGAAGAAGTCGAAAAGTTCTCCGTGGTCAAAACCCTGCAGGCCATCAAAGACGCCAACGTGGTGATCTTCGTAATGGACGCCCGCGAAGGCGTGGTGGACCACGACCTCAACCTGCTGGGCTTTGCCCTCGAGGCGGGGCGAGCGATAGTGATTGCGCTGAACAAGTGGGACGGCATGACGCCGGGCGAGCGCGACTTCGTGAAGATTGAGCTGGAGCGCCGGTTGTTCTTCGTCGACTTCGCCGATATCCACTTCATCTCGGCATTGCACGGCACTGGCGTGGGCAACCTTTACGCCTCGGTGCAGAACTCGTTCAAGTCGGCGGTCACCCGTTGGCCAACCAGTCGCCTGACCCAGATTCTCGAAGACGCCGTGAGCGAGCACCAGCCGCCGATGGTCAACGGTCGCCGGATCAAGCTGCGTTATGCCCACCTGGGTGGCGCGAACCCGCCGATCATCGTGATTCACGGCAACCAGATCGAGAAGGTGCCGAAGTCTTACGTTCGTTACCTGGAAAACACTTACCGCCGAGTCCTGAAACTGGTCGGTACGCCGATCCGCATCGAGTTCAAAGGTGGCGAGAACCCGTACGAAGGCAACAAGAACACGCTGACCGACCGCCAGGTCAACAAAAAGCGTCGCTTGATGTCGCACCACAAGAAGGCCGAGAAGAAGCGTCGCGACAAACGCTGATTCGAGGTCACCCGCACCGCTCGATCCGACGGGGGGCGGGTTGAGAGAAGGGCGCTTTATGCGCCCTTTTTTTATGCACGCCGGATGGGCTATCCTCGGGCTCTCCCGCGCCGACGATAGTGCCGGGTGTAGAGCAGGGAATCACCGATGATCACCAGTAAGTTGCCGAATGTCGGCATCACTATCTTCACTCAGATGTCTCAACTTGCGGCGCAGACCGGCGCGCTCAATCTGTCCCAGGGGTTTCCCGATTTCGACGGCCCGCAAGCCCTGCGCGATGCAGTGGGGCGGCATATCGCCAGCGGCCATAACCAGTACTCGCCGATGACCGGCCTGCCGGCGCTGCGTCAGCAGATTGCGGCGAAGATTGCCCGTAGCTACGGCGCCAGCGTCGATGCCGATCACGAAGTGACCGTCACACCCGGCGCAACCCAGGCCATTTTCTGTGCCATTCAGGCGGTTATCCACAGCGGTGACGAAGTCATCGTGTTTGACCCGGCCTACGACAGTTACGAACCTTCCGTGGAGCTGGCGGGTGGGCGCTGTGTTCATGTGCAATTGGACGCGAACGATTTCAGCATCGACTTCCAGAAACTGGCCGAGGCCTTGAGCCCGCGCACGCGCATGATCATCCTCAATACCCCGCACAACCCTAGCGGGGCCTTGATCAGCCGTGCCGAACTGGACCAGTTGGCCGCCCTGATCCGGGATCGCGACATCTACCTGATCAGCGACGAAGTCTACGAGCACCTGGTGTACGACGGTGTGCCTCATGTCAGTGTGCTTGCCCATGAAGAGCTGTATCAGCGTGCATTCGTGGTCAGCTCCTTTGGCAAGACCTACCACGTCACTGGCTGGAAAACCGGTTATGTGGTCGCCCCGCCCGCCTTGACGGCAGAGCTGCGCAAAGTGCACCAGTACGTCAGTTTCTGCGGGGTGACGCCACTGCAATATGCGTTGGCCGATTACATGGCCGAACACCCGGAGCACGTCGAAGAGCTGCCGGGTTTCTATCAGGCCAAGCGCGATCTTTTCTGCGATCTGTTGGCGCCATCGCGCTTCAGTTTCACTCGGGTAGCCGGCACTTACTTCCAGTTGGTCGATTACTCGCAGATTCGCCCTGACCTCAATGACGTCGAAATGGCCCTGTGGATGACCCGTGAACATGGCGTGGCGAGCATCCCGATTTCGGTGTTCTACCAGACGCCACCCGAAGGCCAGCGCCTGGTGCGGCTGTGCTTTGCCAAGCGCGAGGAGACCCTGCGTGAAGCAGCGGAAAAACTATGCGTGATCTGAGCAATCTACCGACCCTGACGCTCGCGCTGATCCAGACGTCCCTGGCCTGGCACGACCGCCAGGCCAACCTTGAGCATTTCGAGTCGTTGCTTGAGCAGGCCCGTGGCGCTGATCTGATTATCCTGCCGGAAATGTTCACCACCGGCTTCTCGATGGAGTCCGAGACCCTCGCCGAGGCGGAAAACGGTCCGACCAGCAAGTGGTTGCGGGCTCAGGCCGCCAGGCTTGATGCGGTGATCACCGGTAGTGTCATCATCAAGGCCGCTGATGGCAGCCATCGCAATCGCTTGTTGTGGGCCCGACCGGACGGCGAATTGCTGCACTACGACAAGCGTCACCTGTTCCGTATGGCCGGCGAACACAACCACTACACACCCGGTGACCGTCAGGTGCAGTTCGAGCTCAAGGGCTGGCGTGTGCGCCCGCTGATCTGCTACGACCTGCGCTTCCCGGTATGGAGCCGTGACGCCCAGGACACCGACCTGCTGCTCTACACCGCCAACTGGCCGGGAGCCCGTCGTCAGCACTGGAACCGTTTACTGCCGGCGCGGGCCATCGAAAACCTCTGTTACGTGGCGGCGGTGAACCGCATCGGTACCGACGGCAAGGGCTTTGCGTATACCGGAGACAGTCAGGTGCTGGATTTCCAGGGCGAAACCCTGCTCAGCGCTGGCGAGGCGGACGGGGTGTTCAAAGTGGTGCTGGAGGCGGCGGAACTGGCGGCCTATCGCGAGCGGTTTCCGGCGAATCTGGATGCCGATACGTTCGAGTTCACGTAACCGATCGTTCCCACGCTCTGCGTGGGAACGCCTCTACGGACGCGCTGCGTTCGGCTTTGGAGGGGACGCGGAGCGTCCCGGGCGGCATTCCCACGCGGAGCGTGGGAACGATCAATACAGGCAAACAAAAGGCCCCGAGGTTCACACCTCGGGGCCTTTTGCATTGCAGTGACCGTGTTTACGCAGCCTTGGCTTCCGGCTGGCTCAAGGAACGGTTCAGTGCACTGAACAGGGCCTTGAAGCTGGCGGTGGTGATGTTTTCATCGACGCCGACGCCGTGTACCGCACGTTCGCCATTGACTCGCAGCTCGATGTAGGCGGCTGCCTTGGCGTTGGTGCCTGCACCAATGGCGTGTTCGTTGTAGTCCATGATTTCCACCGGTACCGGCAGGCCCGCCACCAGTGCTTCCAGGGCGCCGTTGCCCTTGCCGCGCCAGTGCAGGTTGGTTTCGCCCTGGCCTTTGCTGGCCACTTCGACTTCGACGAAGCTGTTGCCGTTTTCTTCCTGCAGGCGATGGCTGACCAGCGCGTACGGGGTGTTGGCCTGCAAGTACTCGCTGTGCAGCAGGGCGTAGATTTGCTGGGCGGTCATTTCCAGGCCCAGGCGATCGGTTTCACGCTGCACGACCTGGCTGAACTCGATCTGCATACGGCGCGGCAGGCTGATGCCGTACTCCTGCTCCAGCAGGTAGGCGATACCGCCCTTGCCCGACTGGCTGTTGACGCGAATCACCGCCTCGTAGCTGCGACCGATGTCGGCCGGGTCGATCGGCAAGTACGGCACTTCCCACAGGGCATCCGGTTTCTGCTGGGCGAAGCCCTTGCGGATAGCGTCCTGGTGCGAGCCGGAGAACGCGGTATGAACCAGGTCGCCGACGTAGGGGTGACGCGGGTGCACCTGAATCTGGTTGCACTCTTCGACCACTTTGCGCACGCCGTCGATGTCCGAGAAGTCCAGCTCAGGGTTCAGGCCCTGGGTGTACATGTTCAAGGCCACGGTGACCAGGTCAACGTTACCGGTGCGCTCGCCGTTGCCGAACAGGCAGCCTTCGACGCGGTCGGCGCCGGCCATCAGGCCCAGTTCGGTGGCGGCCACGCCGGTGCCACGGTCGTTGTGGGTGTGCAGGCTGATGATCACGCTGTCACGACGGTTGATGTTGCGGTGGAACCATTCAATCTGATCGGCGTAGATGTTCGGCGTCGCGCATTCGACGGTGGCCGGCAGGTTGAGGATCATCTTGCGCTCGGGCGTCGGGTTCCAGACCTCGATCACCGCGTCGCAGACTTCCTTGGCGAACTCAAGCTCGGTGGCGCTGAAGGTTTCTGGTGAATACTGGAACGTCCACTCGGTGTCCGGTTGCATGGCTGCGTATTTGAGGAACAGCTTGGCAGCGTCCACGGCGATGGCCTTGATCCCGTCCTTGTCCTGGTTGAAGACAATGCGACGGAAGGAAGGGGAGGTGGCGTTGTACAGGTGAACGATGGCTTTCTTCGCGCCGCGCAGGGATTCGAAGGTGCGCTCGATCAGGTCTTCACGGCCCTGGGTCAGCACCTGGATGGTGGTGTCGTCCGGGATGTGGTTGCCTTCGATCAGGGTGCGCACGAAGTCGAAGTCGGTTTGCGAGGCGGCCGGGAACGACGCTTCGATTTCTTTCACGCCGACTTGCACGAGGGTTTTCCAGAAGCGCAGCTTTTTCACCGAGTCCATCGGCTCGATCAGCGACTGGTTGCCGTCACGCAGGTCGGAGCTGCACCAGATCGGCGCGGCGTCGATGGTTTTCGATGGCCAGGTACGGTCCGGCAGGTTGATGACCGGAAACGCGCGGTATTTCGAAGATGGGTCTTTGAGCATGCTCATCGGGAAATCCTTATTGTGTGGGCCGAAAAAAGGCGGCCTGCCGGTGGATCGAATGTTCTGGTAATGCGTGGGTCGAGTTGCCGCGATTCAGCCGGGCAGTCGTGCACTGACGAGGCACAAACTGCGGTGCTGACGGAGCTGGATGAGGGTGTGAGAGGTTTTCATGTCTTCAACCCTAACCGCGGTGAGAAAGGATGGCAAGCAGTCGGAAAAAATTGAGAGAAATACTCGCTGCTGCATATTTTTCGAGATTTTATTGCTTTGAATGTCCATGGGCTTCTTGTTCTTTGCGCGAGCTTTGAGCGGTGCGCAATCGTTGGTTCGTACGCAAATAGCAATGGCTGAAGCTATTCTTAAGGCCTCGACTGACAGGTGGGAGTCGGTGATGAACGAGTCCGATTGGAAGTTGTATTGTGCGTTGCGTCCGGTGGCCCATGAGCGGATGTGCGTGCGAATCATGACCGATGTCGAAAAAATCGTGCTGGACAAAAGCATCGCGCCCGTTGAGCGAATCGAAGCCAGTGAGGAATTGTTGAAGACCGGGCAAAAAGAGCTGTATTGGGCCTTTGGCGTTTTCCGGTTTTCTCGCCATGAAGCGCGCTCGCATTTGCTCGGGCTATGCGCCCGGCAGTTGATCACTGCAGATGAGTTGAGCGGCTTTTCCCAGGAATTGCAGGAATGGGTCAGGCACTGCCTGGCGGATCGCGAAGCTCACGGGATTGAGGATCTGGAGGCGCAGTGATGACGCCATCGCGAGCAGGCTCGCTCCCACAAGCCTTGCACCGAACCTGTGGGAGCCAGCCTGCTCGCGATGGCGCCAGAAGCATCAATGAAGTTTAAGGCTGAAACGCCCCGATAAAAATCGCCGGATCCACCCGCGCATCGTTCAGGCTGATGTTCCAGTGCATATGTGGCCCGGTCGCCCGGCCGGTGGAGCCAACCTTGCCAACCACACTGCCGCGCGCCAGTTGCTGGCCGACCTTCACATCGATTTTCGACATGTGGCAGAACATGCTGATAAAGCCCTGGCCGTGGTCGACAAACACGGTGTTGCCGTTGAAGAAGTAATTGCCGATCAGGATGACCTTGCCCGCAGCCGGGGTCTTGATCGGGGTGCCGGCGGGTACGGCGAAATCCAGGCCGGCATGAGGATTGCGCTCTTCACCGTTGAAGAAACGGCGTACACCGAACTTGCTCGACAGCGGACCGTTGACCGGTTTGTCCAGCAGCAGGTTGCTTGGCGTATTCGGGCTGAACGTACGGTAGGCGGCCACCTGCTCGGTCAATTCACGTTCGATTCGCTTGAGGTTTTCCGGATCAGGATTGACCTGCTGCGTGTTCTTCAGGGTAATGCGTTGCTCCGGGTACTTCTTGTTGCCGACAGAGAAATTCAGGCTGCGCCCGCCACTGTTGATGGACTGGACGCCCGGCTTGACCGTCAGAGGTACGCCGACAATGGCCAGCCAATTGTTCTGCTCCTTGACCACCAGTACCGGTTTGCCTTGATAAGTGGCTTTCGGTGCCTGGGGCGCGGCGCCCAGATCCACCACTGCCACGCCGCCGGGCACGGGTTTGTTCAGCAGCCGCGTGATGTAGCTGTCGGCGTGGGCATTGAAAGACAGGCACAGCACAAACAGCGAAGCGATATAGCGCGACATGAATCAATCCAGTAAAGAAAGGGTGACGGGCGTCAGGTGATTGTCTTCGACCCGCACTTGCAGCTCGCCTTCACCCAGCCTGGCTTTCAGACGCTGGCCGGTGTGGGTTTGCGCGGCATTGCGGATTGCGTTGCCGCGCTCATCCAGCAAGATACTGTAGCCACGACCGAGGGTGGCCAGAGGGCTGACGACATGCAGGGTCTGCATCTGGCTCTGCAGTTGCAGGCGACGACTTTTCAGGCCTTCGCGCATGGCGCGGGGCAAGCGCTCGGCAAGGCTGTCCAGGCGCTGGCGCAGCATCGCCAGTTGCCGCCCGGGATGTTGCCCGGCCAGGCGGGTTTCCAGGCGGATCAGTCGCTCGCGACGAGTGTTGAGGTTGCGCTCGAAGGCCCGGCGCAGACGCATGTCCAGATCGTCCAGGCGTTGTGCTTGCTGGCGCAGGCGTTCGCCGGGATGACGCAGCCGGCGAGAGACGCCTTCCAGGCGCAACCGGTCGCGCATCAGGCGATCACGCATGCGCATCACCAGCCGGCGGTGCAGGCTTTCGACCCGACGCAACAGGTCGCTGGAGTCCGGTGCCAGCAGTTCGGCGGCGGCAGACGGTGTCGGGGCGCGAACGTCGGCCACGAAATCGCTGATCGACACGTCGGTTTCATGGCCGACGGCACTGACGATCGGTGTCACGCAGGCGTCCACGGCGCGGGCCACGGCTTCTTCGTTGAAACACCAGAGGTCTTCCAGGGAGCCGCCGCCACGGGCCAGGATCAGCGCATCGAAGCCGCGGGCGTCCGCCAGTTTCAACGCACGGACAATCTGTGCGGTGGCTTCGCGGCCCTGGACGGCCGTGGGGATCAGGGTCAGGCGTACCTGCGGCGCACGACGACGGAACACACTGATGATGTCGCGTATGACTGCGCCGGTGGGCGAACTGATGATGCCGATCCGCTGCGGATGCGCCGGCAGCGCTACTTTACGTTCGGTGCTGAACAGGCCTTCGGCGCCAAGTTTTTCCTTCAGGGCATCGAAGGCCAGCCGCAATGCACCATCGCCGGCGGGCTCCACGGTGTCGAGAATCAGTTGATAGTCGCCACGTCCCTCAAACAGCGAGACCTTGCCCCGTACCTTGACCGCCAAGCCATCCTTCAGCGCTTGCCGGACCCGTGCGGCGTTCTGCCGAAACAGCGCACAACGCACCTGGGCGCCACTGTCCTTGAGGGTGAAATACACATGGCCGGATGCCGGGCGGGCGAGGTTGGAGATTTCGCCTTCGACCCAGATATTGCTGAATACGTCTTCGAGCAACACCCGCGCACGGCCGTTGAGTTGGCTGACAGTCAGGACTTCACGGTCAAGGCCGAGCCTTGCAAAGGGATCTTTAATCATGGGGCGCATGATAAAGGCATTCTTGAACCGAATGCACGAGCCCCCGGCAGCACCTACAAGGATTGGATGAAATGTTGGTTGATTTATTGGGTCAATGGAGTTTTGGCGCAGTGGACTGGTTGGCAATCGGCGCAGGCATCGCGCTGGCCTACATCGTATTCGGTATCGCCGGTTTCGGTACGGCGCTGGTGGCCGGGCCGATCCTGATCCTGTTCATGCCCTTGTCGAAAATCGTGCCACTGCTGGTGCTTTTGGACTTCGTCGCAGCGTTCGGCAATCTGGTGCCTTCTCGACGGGATGTGCACAGGCCCGAGTTGTTGCGGTTGCTGCCCTGCATGGGCGTGGGGTGCACGCTCGGCGTGATCTTTCTGCTGAACCTGAAATCCGATCTGTTACTGCTGTTGATGGGGCTGTTCATCAGCGCCTACGCGATCTACAGCCTGTGGATAAAGGCACGTCCGACAATGTTATCCACCGCTTGGGCGGTGCCGATGGGCGTGGTGGGCGGCACGTTCGGTGCCTTGTTTGGCAGCGGCGGCTTTTTGTATGCGATCTATCTGAACAGTCGCTTGCCCAAGGATCAGGCGCGGGCGACCCAGAGTGCGCTGATCAGTTGCAGTACGGTGGTGCGCTTGAGTCTGTTTTCGGTGGCGGGCGTGTATGCCGATGGGCCCTTGCTGGTGTTGGCCGTGTGCTTGCTGCCGGCGATGGGGCTGGGATTGTGGGGCGGTCGGCGTTTGGCCAGGCGTTTATCACGCGAGGCGTTTGTGCGGTTGGTGACGTGGTTGGTGCTCGCAAGCGGGATTGCGTTGATTGGACGCTATCTGAGCGCCTGATCGTATTTCACGCATTCTCTAATCGTAGGAGCCAGGCTTGCCGGCGAAGGCGTCCTTAAAAACACCATAACCGGCACACCAGGCAAAAAA
>NZ_JBNNVQ010000155.1:0-9401 GCF_050280625.1 Pseudomonas sp. NPDC089569 | reverse complement strand
ATGAAACTGATGGCGGTATTGAACGCCAGCGTCCACTCCTGACCGGGCAGGTTTTGCGGGTTGAGCGGCAAGCGATCCTGAAACAGCAGGATTGCCGAGCCAGATCCGTCGCTTCAACTTGCGCACCGGTGACACCATCGTTGGCAAGATCCGCCCTCCAAAGGAAGGCGAGCGTTATTTCGCGCTGCTCAAGGTCGACACCATCAACTTCGACCGTCCGGAAAACGCGAAAAACAAGATTCTCTTCGAGAACCTGACCCCGCTGTTCCCGAACGTGCGCATGAAGATGGAAGCCGGTAACGGTTCCACCGAAGACCTGACCGGTCGTGTGATCGATCTGTGCGCCCCGATCGGTAAAGGCCAGCGTGGTCTGATCGTTGCACCGCCGAAGGCGGGCAAGACCATCATGCTGCAGAACATCGCAGCGAACATCGCTCGTAACAATCCTGAAGTTCATCTGATCGTGTTGCTGATCGACGAACGTCCGGAAGAAGTGACCGAAATGCAACGCACCGTGCGCGGCGAAGTGGTTGCCTCGACGTTCGACGAGCCGCCAACCCGTCACGTGCAGGTTGCCGAAATGGTGATCGAGAAGGCCAAGCGCCTGGTCGAGCACAAGAAGGACGTCGTGATTCTGCTCGACTCCATCACCCGCCTGGCTCGTGCCTACAACACCGTGATTCCGAGCTCCGGCAAGGTACTGACCGGTGGTGTCGATGCCCACGCCCTGGAGAAACCGAAGCGTTTCTTCGGTGCCGCGCGCAATATCGAAGAAGGCGGTTCGCTGACCATCATCGCCACCGCGCTGGTTGAAACCGGCTCGAAGATGGACGAAGTGATCTACGAGGAATTCAAGGGCACCGGCAACATGGAGCTGCCTCTGGACCGTCGTATCGCTGAAAAGCGTGTGTTCCCGGCCATCAACATAAACCGTTCCGGTACTCGTCGCGAAGAGTTGCTGACTGCCGATGACGAGTTGCAGCGCATGTGGATTCTGCGCAAGTTGCTGCATCCGATGGATGAAGTCGCTGCCATCGAGTTCCTGGTCGACAAGCTGAAAACGACCAAGACCAACGATGAGTTCTTCCTGTCGATGAAGCGCAAGTAAGTCGATAGCTCAGCCTAAAGCCGGGGAAACCCGGCTTTTTGCTATCTGTTTTTTGATCAGGTGGCAGTTCGAGGTTCTGAACCGAAAGGTTCGGCGCTAAACTGCCTGCCCCCGAACGCCACGGCCAACACGAGGCTCACGCATGCAGTATCGCGACTTGCGCGACTTTATCAGCGGGCTGGAACAGCGCGGTGAACTCAAACGCATCCAGGTTCCGGTGTCCCCAGTGCTCGAAATGACCGAGGTCTGCGACCGTACCTTGCGCGCCAAAGGCCCGGCCCTGCTTTTCGAAAAGCCCACCGGATACGATATCCCGGTACTCGGCAACCTGTTCGGCACCCCCGAACGCGTCGCGTTGGGCATGGGTGCCGATGCAGTCAGCGAGCTGCGCGAAATCGGCAAGCTGCTGGCGTTCCTCAAGGAGCCCGAGCCACCGAAGGGGCTGAAAGATGCCTGGTCCAAGTTGCCGATTTTCCGCAAGATCATCTCGATGGCGCCCAAGGTCGTCAAAGATGCGATCTGCCAGGAAGTGGTCATCGAAGGCGATGACGTCGATCTCGCGAAGTTGCCGGTACAGACCTGCTGGCCGGGCGATGTCGCCCCGTTGATCACCTGGGGCCTGACTGTCACCAAAGGGCCCAACAAGGATCGGCAGAACCTCGGTATCTATCGTCAGCAGGTGATCGGTCGCAACAAAGTCATCATGCGTTGGTTGAGCCACCGTGGCGGTGCGCTGGATTACCGCGAGTGGTGCGAGAAGCACCCCGGCCAGCCCTTTCCAGTTGCCGTGGCACTGGGTGCCGACCCTGCGAGCATACTCGGCGCCGTGACGCCTGTGCCCGACACGCTCTCCGAGTATGCCTTCGCCGGCCTGCTGCGTGGCAACCGCACCGAGCTGGTCAAATGCCGAGGCAATGATCTGCAAGTGCCGGCCACCGCCGAAATCATTCTTGAGGGCGTGATCCACCCAGGCGAGATGGCCGATGAAGGCCCGTATGGCGACCATACCGGCTACTACAACGAAGTCGACAGTTTCCCGGTGTTCACGGTCGAGCGCATTACCCATCGCATCAAGCCGATCTACCACAGCACCTACACCGGCCGTCCACCGGATGAGCCGGCGATTCTCGGCGTGGCACTCAATGAGGTGTTCGTGCCGATCCTGCAGAAGCAGTTTCCGGAAATCACCGACTTCTACCTGCCGCCTGAAGGCTGCTCTTACCGCATGGCCGTCGTGACCATGAAGAAGTCCTATCCGGGGCATGCCAAGCGGGTAATGCTGGGTGTCTGGTCGTTTTTGCGACAGTTCATGTACACCAAGTTCGTTATCGTCACCGACGACGATATCAACGCCCGGGACTGGAACGACGTGATCTGGGCCATCACCACGCGCATGGACCCCAAGCGCGACACGGTGATGATTGAAAACACACCGATCGACTACCTGGACTTCGCCTCGCCGGTTTCCGGCCTGGGCTCGAAGATGGGGCTCGATGCCACCCATAAATGGCCTGGCGAAACCACTCGCGAGTGGGGACGGGTGATCGTCAAGGACGATGCCGTGACCCGGCGGATCGATGCCATCTGGAATCAGTTAGGAATAGATTGATGCGTGTAACCTTGCAGCCCTCCGGAGCCGTATTGGACATTCTGCCCGGCGAGCGGATTCTCGATGGCGCACGCCGTCTGGGCTATGAATGCCCGCAAAGCTGCCGCAATGGCAATTGCCATGTATGCGCCGCGTTGCTGGTCGAAGGGCGGGTCGCACAGGCGGGTGGTGTGCGTGATCATGGCGAGTTCTACACTTGCATAGCGGAGCCGCTGGAAGACTGCATCGTGCTGTGGGATGGCGTGCTCGCGCTTGGGGAGTTGCCGGTGCGCAGTCTGTCGTGTCAGGTCACCAGTTGCACCGAAGTCGGTGGCGACACCTGGCGGGTGAGGCTGCGGGCGCCGGCCGGCAAGCCACCGCGTTATCACGCTGGCCAGTATCTGATGATCCATCGGGACAACGGCGAGAAGTCGTCGTTTTCACTGGCGTCCGCACCTTCGGCCGGGCGGGACCTGGAAATCCACGTGCTCGCGCGCGAAGCCAGCGCACAAAACCTGATCAGGCAACTGCAACGTGACGCGATGGTGCGGATCGACATGCCCTTTGGCGATGCGCACTTGGCCGAGCTGCCGGATGGGCCGTTGGTGCTGATCGCCGCGGGTACCGGCATGGGACAGGTTCACGGTTTGATCGAGCACTGTCGCGCCACCGGTTTCAAACACCCGGTACACCTGTATTGGGGTGTACGTCGTCCTGAGGACTTTTATGAAGTCGAACATTGGGACGAGTGGTTGAAGCTGCCCAACCTGTATTTGCACAAGGTTGTCAGCGATCAATGCGGCTGGCAGGGGCGCCGCGGCATGTTGCATGAGGCGGTTTGCGAAGACTTCCCCGATCTCAAGCAACTGCACGTGTATGCAAGCGGTTCGCCGGCGATGGTCTATGGCACGCTGGATGCGCTGGTAGAGGCCGGTATGGATGCGCATCAAATGCGTGCCGACGTATTTGCCTACGCACCGAGATCGTAAGGGGCAGGGAGATACTAGAAGCGCACGCCGGTTGTCACCATGGCGGCGTTGAAGCCGAGCAATACCAGCTCGGCTTGCACCGGGCCGTAATGTGCGCCAAGTGAAGGGATGATCACAGGCGCCACGCCAAAGCGATTCAAGGGAATCTTGTCCTGATACTTGCCGTGATAGCCTTCGAGCAACCCGCCCGTGAGTTTGATGTACACGGGATACTCGGCGTTTTCATAGCGTTTGCCCCCGTAGACATAATATGAACGCTGGCTGAACGAGTTGCGGAAAGTAGCGGCGCCAAACAGCCAGCCTGATGCTTGGTCACGCTCAAGGCCAATCAGGTCCTGATGATTATTGTGCTCGGGATCAGGAGAGTAATGCGTGGTGTACAAACTGGTTTGCAAGTACCAGGCGCCCGTGTTTTTTTCGGCCGTATCTTCTGCCAGAGCAAATGGCGCCAGGGACATCAGAAACAGTCCATACATCCAGGGTTTTTTCATATCGCGCAGTCCCATAGGCAGTCTGGCTCGTATCTTCGGGTGGCCGTTATACGTGACGCTCAATGTTGTGAGCAGAGGGAAAGTCCGAAGTGAGAGTAGGACATGTCTGACAAATGGTATTTGTCCTGAACGATACAATGCTTATGCATATTTCATTCTGGTATTTAAGATATTTCCCAAATGATATTAGGGTATATAAACAAGGCGTTCAGTCGGTAAAAAGCCCTTGTTTATCGGGCAGGCGGCCTTTAGCACTTTTCGTTGCATATTTACTGCTATATGTTCTATCAGGTAAATGTTACTTGCATCGTGTGATGCTTGCAGGACCAAACAGATATTGTCATGAGCGCCATCGAATCTGCTTTTTTGAATCTCGCTTATCCTCCGCGCCTCGATCTGGGGCCGCAGCTGACTCACGAACAACTTCTCGCCTCGATGCAAACCACCATGTCGCGCCACAAGGGCGGACCGGTCTGGTTGTTCGCTTATGGTTCATTGATCTGGCGGCCTGAATGCTCGGCGGTGGAACGGGTACGCGGCCGGGTTCACGGCTACCATCGTGGTTTGTATCTGTGGTCTCACGAACATCGCGGTACGCCGGAAATGCCCGGGCTGGTGTTCGGCCTGGATCGTGGCGGATCGTGCAGCGGATTTGCCTATCGCTTGCCGGAGGAGCAATTGGAGGCTTCGCTGTATGCCTTGTGGAAGCGCGAGATGCCTTTCCCGTCCTACCGCCCGCACTGGCTCAACTGCCGGCTTGAAGACGGCAATCAGGTTCAGGCATTGGGATTTGTTCTGGAGCGCCACCTGCCCAGCTACGCCGGCAACCTGCCGGATCATGTGTTGAGCCATGTATTCGAAAACGCCTGCGGGCGTTATGGCACCACTCGCGATTATGTCGAGCAGACTGCCCAGGCCCTGCGTAGCCACGCCATGCCAGATCGCAATCTGGAGGCGCGGCTCAAACGCTGCAGGGCGAAGGCTGATCAAACCGGCACGCCACGGCACTGACAGGCGTGCCATCCCATGGGTCCATGCCTGATGGCGGACTCAGCGAACCTGCACCACCACCTTGCCGACCGCCTTGCGCTGGCCAAGATCATTGATGGCCTGGGCGGCGTTGCTCAACGGGTAGGCCTGGGAAACCAGCGGCTTCAACTTGCCTTCGGCAAACCATCCGAACAATTGCTGGAAGTTGGCCGCGTTGTCCTGTGGCTGGCGCTGGGCGAACGAGCCCCAGAACACACCCAGTACAGCCGCACCCTTGAGTAGCGCCAGGTTGACCGGCAGTTCGGGAATGCGTCCGCTGGCGAAGCCGACCACCAGCAGGCGACCGTTCCAGGCAATGGCGCGGATGGCCTGGTCGAACAAATCTCCACCCACCGGGTCGTAGATCACGTCCGCGCCCTGGCCATCGGTCAGGCGCTTGATTTCGTCCTTGAGGCTCGACTCGCTGTAGTTGATCAGTTCATCGGCACCGGCAGCCTTGGCCACAGCGAGTTTTTCAGGACTGCTGGCGGCGGCGATCACGCGCGCGCCCATGGCTTTGCCGATCTCCACGGCCGCCAGGCCAACGCCACCGGAGGCGCCCAGTACCAACAGAGTCTCACCGGGTTGCAGATTGCCGCGCTGCTTGAGCGCATGCATCGAAGTGCCGTAGGTCATGCTGAAAGCCGCAGCGGTGTTGAAGTCCATGGCGGGCGGAATCGGCAGCACGTTGTATCCCGGCACCGCGACCTGTTCGGCGAAGCTGCCCCAGCCGGTCAGGGCCATGACCCGGTCGCCGACCTTCAGGTGGCTGATTTTCTCGCCGACCGCACTGACCACACCGGCCGCTTCGCCGCCAGGGGAAAACGGGAAGGGTGGTTTGAATTGATATTTGCCCTCGATGATCAACGTATCGGGGAAATTCACCCCGGCGGCGTGCACGTCCATCAGGATTTCGTTCTTCTTCGCGACAGGACTGGCGACGTCTTCCAGCACCAGCGATTCGGCAGGACCGAAGGCTTTGCACAGCACGGCTTTCATCAGGGCTATTCCTTTGGGAGTGGTGGCCGATAAGTGTAGGTGTGTGGGTCGACGGGTCAACGAGCATGCCCGGCCCTGATAATCAGCCATAAGCTTGTGCTTGAGCGGCGGGTCGTTATGCTAGGCCGCAAACCGGATAAGGAGCGAATTGTGAAAGCGTGGATCGTGTTGATGCTGGCCCTGTCTCTGCCTGCGGCGGCAGTGGCCGAAGAAGAAGCCAAAGAAGGTGCAGCTCCGAAGGTCAATTACATCACCCTCAGCCCGCCGTTCGTGGGCAATTATGGGCTGGACGGTTCGCCCAAGCTCAAGGTCTACAAGGCCGATGTGGCGTTGCGCGTAACCGGCGACGAGGCGACCAAGGCGGTCAGGGCCAACGAGCCCCTGATCCGCAATCAACTGGTGGCGCTGTTTGCCCAGCAGAGCACCGAGACGATGAACAACGTCGAGGCGAAGGAAAAACTGCGTCAGGAAGCCCTGAAGCAAACCCAGCAAATCATGAACGATGAAACCGGCAAGCCGGTGGTCGAGGATCTGCTGTTTAACAACCTTATCATCCAGTAATGCTGGATCCTGTAGGAGCCAGGCTTGCCGGCGATGGCGATTCTGAAAACGCCTTCGCCGGCAAGCCTAGCTCCTACAAGCGATGGCGATTCTGAAAACGCTTTCGCCGGCGAGCCGTGCTCCTACAAGCGATGGCGATTCTGAAAACGCTTTCGCCGGCGAGCCGTGCTCCTACAAGCGATGGCGATTCTGAAAACGCCTTCGCCGGCAAGCCGTGCTCCTACAAAAGTCCCCGCACCGCCGCCCATTGCTCCGGCGTCACCGGCATCACCGACAGCCGCGAACCTTTCTGCACCAGTGGCATCTCGGCCAGGGCTGTCTGCTGCTTCAGGTAGTCGAGCTTCAGCACCCTGGCAAACGTCTGGACATGCTCCACATCGATCGCGCTCCAGGCGTTCTTCTCCGTTGTTGCCTTTGGGTCGTAGTAATGGCTATCGGGCTCCAGCGCCGTTGGGTCCGGATACGCGGCCTCGACGATCTTGCCGATCCCGGCAATACCCGGCTCGGGACAGCTGGAGTGATAGAAGAAGAACTCGTCTCCCACCGCCATGGCCCGCAGGAAATTGCGCGCCTGATAGTTGCGAACCCCATCCCAGCGCGCTTTGCCGAGCTTCTCCAGGCCTTTGATCGACAGTTCGTCAGGCTCGGATTTCATCAGCCAATAGGCCATCGTTTGGCTCCTTGCTAGGTGTGTGGACGGGTTGTCCGGCCATTTTATGACAAACCGACAGTCGGTTGACGCCACCGTTTGCGTGCCGGTTCACGTTGTCGCAAAATGCCGGCCTTTAAAGCTTGACGCTGCTGCACGGCCTACAAACGGAAACCGCTGCTGACATCGTGTTGATATGCCTTTGGGGGGCAGTCGATGAAACGCAAACCGGATTTACTATGGATTTTGGTCATTTTGTTTGGCCTCGGCGTTGTCACCACCGGCTATGCCCAAAGCCTGTGGACAAACAAGGTCGATGCACCGATCGAGATCTCGCCACTGCAGCAACAGTCGACAGCCTTCAAGCGCTGAATTCGCCCTGGTCTGCCGCCGACCTCGGTGGCGCCTAACCTGCGAAGTACCAGGCCTTGTCCGTTACCGTTCCTTGCAGCGGCACATCCCAGCTCGCTTGAGCCAGTCGCTCCACCTTCTGACATTCATGGGCCAGGCCCAGAAGAATCGGCTTGCGCCAGTCATTCCGGCGCGCCAGATAGGCCAGGCTTCGATCATAGAAGCCGCCGCCCATGCCCAGGCGCCCGCCGACATCGTCAAAGCCCACCAAGGGCAATAACACCAGGTCCAGCGCCCAGACTTTACGTTGCCGGGCGAGGTTGTGCCTGGGTTCGAGAATGCGGAATCGATTTGGCCTGAGTCTTTCGCCGGGGCGGATACGCTGGAACACCATTTTGGTCCGTGGCCAGGCGCTGAGTACGGGTAGATAGGTGGCCTTGCCCTGGCGCTGGGCGGCACGAAGCAGCAGTTGCGGATCGATTTCACCGTCGGTCGGCAGGTACAGGGAAATGTGTTTGGCTCGGCGCATCAGCGGATGCTGGGCCAATTGCTTGTACAGTCCGCGGGCAGCCTGGCGTTGCTGACTGGGGGTCAGTGCGCGGCGGGCCTTGCGCAGCATGCGTCGAAGTTGCGGGCGAGGAAGCAGCGCAGGTTCGGTCATGAATTCGGGCTTCAGCAGTTCGGATGCGTAAAGCGTAACCGTAAAAAGCGGATCTACAAAAAAGCCGATGCCGGTATCAAAACCGGCATCGGACTGGAATCAGGCTCCCCGAATGTGCCGCTGTCGACTTAGCCCTTGAACCCGAGAGTTCAAGGTGGAAGATGCAGTAGGCTTTAAGGCTTTCCGTCTAGCGGACATGCACACCAGCCCAACGTGCAACCTCCAGGGTAGTGCAAATCGGCTCAGGGACATCGCCAACTGGCAAGCACCCCAGGGAGTGAATGGAGTATACCGCAAGCGGCGCGGCTAATCAGCCTTTGGTGACGTCCGGATCAGTGGCGAGCACCAGATCGACGCGATCGAGCAGGTCGCGCACCTGTTCGCGGGTCGATCCGCTGGCCTGAATGTCCGGGCGTTCTTCCTTGTGCAGCAGGTCGTGGGTGATGTTCAGCGCGGCCATGACGGCGATGCGATCGGCACCGATGACTTTGCCGCTGCTGCGGATTTCGCGCATCTTGCCATCCAGGTAGCGGGCTGCGCTCACCAGGTTGCTGCGTTGTTCCTGAGGGCAAATGATCGAATATTCTTTGTCGAGGATCTGCACGGTGACGCTATTGCTTGAACTCATGAGTCTTGCTCCAGGGCCTTGAGGCGCGAAATCATCGATTCGACCTTACGCCGGGCGATTTCGTTTTTTTCAATGAGGTGAGCGCGTTCCTCGCGCCAGGTCTTTTCCTGAGCTAATAAGAGTGCGTTTTGACTCTTAAGTTGCTCGACTCGAGTGATCAGCAGTTCGAGTCTGGCCATCAGCGCTTGCAGGTCGGTGTCTTCCATAAGGTCCACTGTGTCTGATGGGGTCGGACTGCAGGAGCGAGCACGCTCGCGATGGGCTGGAGTACGCCGCAGGGTGTCAGGCACCCAGCGTTATCGTTGGCGACCATCGCGAGCGTGCAACCACCAACAGGGGTAGTCGAT
>NZ_JBNNVQ010000154.1:0-9798 GCF_050280625.1 Pseudomonas sp. NPDC089569 | reverse complement strand
CAGGCTCGCTCCCACATTTGATCGCAATCCAATGTGGGAGCGAGCCTGCTCGCGATGGCGTCATGACAGACACCGAAGATTACTTGCCCAGCTTGCGCAACTCATCCGACTCGACAATCCGCACACCATCCTGTTCCTCAAGCGCCAGCCGCCACATTGCCCTGGCCATCTGGCAGGCTTCAATGCCGTGGTACTTGCCGGGAATCAGCCGTGACAGCGGGCCGGCAACTTTTTCCGCCAGACGAGGTTCGATGCGTTCACCCAGCAATAAAGACGGACGGCAAATGGTCAGTTGCGGCCAGTCCTGCGCGCGCAATGCCTGCTCCATTTCGCCTTTGACCCGGTTATAGAAAATCGGCGACTTCGGATCGGCGCCCAGGGCGCTGATCACGATCAGGTGCCGGGCGCCCATCTCCCGCGCACGTTTGGCGAATGCCACCACCATGTCCAGATCCACCGCGCGAAAGGCCTGTTCCGAGCCGGCCTGCTTGATGGTCGTGCCCAGGCAGCAATAGGCGATGTCGACGCGGCCGTTCAGTTGCGGCAGAAACACCGTTGGGTCGCCGACCGGGTTTTCAAGGTGGGGATGCCGGGCCAGTGGCCGGCGCGAAGGCGCCAGTACCCGTGTAATCGTTGGCTCATTGAGCAAGCGATCGAGCAAATGTTCACCGGTCAGTCCGGTGGCTCCGGCAAGCAGTACGTGCTGAGGCGTCAAGTACATAGTGTATCCCCCTTGATACTCATCAGCTTAGTTGGTCTTTGCATCCTTGCTGTCAATGAGAGCACTTTGCAGTGCTTTTCGTGCTTGCTGTTTGCGTAGCAGTTGCCAGTGGGACAGGACGGTTTTCGGTGCCCAGATCTGTGGCTCGGAGGCTTCGAAATTGTCAGCCAATTCGCGCTCGGCGACGGTGGCCTTGGCCAGCTTGAAAGCTTGCTCCAGGTCATCGGTCTGATTCAGGGCCTGAGCGAACAGGGCGTCGCCGAAGTAGGTGAAATTGGCTTCTTCCGAGCAGCCGAACGAAACGCGGTCCGCCCGCGAGGCGGTCATGATCAGGGTGCGTTCATCCTTGAGGGCGGGAATGAAGCCACCGGAATAGCAGGACGAAATCACGATGATCTTGTCGCGATTTTTCAACGGGGCGAGCACCGCGGCCAGTTCGTCGGCCGGCAGGTCGGCCAGCTCCATGCGTGGCTGATCGAGCACCAGTTCGTGTTCGCTGGTGCCGTGGCTGGACAGGTAGATGAAAATCAAATCTTCCGGGCCGCTGCGTTCGGCCAGTGTCATGGCCGCGCGGCGCAGGTTCTCCCGGGTGGCCATTGGCCGGTCAGCGAGGTGATCGCGATGGTTGACCAAGCGAATCTGGCCAAAGGCTCCAAAACGGCTGGCAAGCATGTTGGCCACGTAGTCGGACTCACGCAGGAATACGCTCTGTTTGCCGTCGCCACCCAGCGTCAGGCTGTACAGCTCGACGGCAGGAGTGGAGGCAGGCACATTGCTCAGCATCTCATCAAGCAGGCGGCCCTGGGCCAGCAGGCCAAGTTCGAGAGGGTCGGGCAGTAACTTGCCATCGGCGTCCCGCACGCGCTGGCCGTTGACCCAGATGCCGCTGAGTACGGAGCCATCGGTCAGCACCAGGGTGCCTCGACCGGAATAGGCATCGCCATCGAACTGGCCCACGTAAAAACTGCCGTCGGGGAGGTTCAGGCGACCTTGGCCACTGAAGCGCCAGTCGTTGAATTGGCCGATGTAATGGCTGCCATCGGCACCGATCAGCTCACCCTTGCCATTGAGTGAGCCTTCCTTGAACTGGCCCAGCCAGACATCGCCATCCGCATTTTCGTAGCGGCCCTTGCCGTGCAATTGACTGTTCTTGAAGGCGCCGACATACAGATCGCCTTCCGCGCTGTTGAAGGTCCCGTTGCCTTCCAGTTGACCGTCGACGAAATGCCCGGTGAATTGATTGCCGTTGCCATCGCCGCGCTGGCCTTCGCCGTTGGGTTTGCCATGGGCGAACTGCCCCTGGTAAGTGCTGCCATCATCGAGGTCCAGGTGACCGAGCCCCGAATACTGATCGGCCTTGAATTCACCGCGATAGGTCATGCCGTTTTCTTTGAGGGTGCCCTCGCCGTCGCGTCGGCCCAGCTTGAAGCCGCCGTTGTAGCTGCTGGCGCTGGTGGTCAGGCTGCCTTGGCCGTCGAACAGGCCTTGATTGAATTGTCCGCGGTAGACTTCGCCGTTGCTGCCGTGCCATTCGCCCTGGCCATGCCATTGGCCCTTGTCGAACTGGCCGGCGTACCAACTGCCGTTGGGGTAGTCGATGCGGCCCTGTCCCTGCAGCAA
This sequence comes from Pseudomonas sp. NPDC089569, assembly GCF_050280625.1. Taxonomy (NCBI): domain Bacteria; kingdom Pseudomonadati; phylum Pseudomonadota; class Gammaproteobacteria; order Pseudomonadales; family Pseudomonadaceae; genus Pseudomonas; species Pseudomonas sp. NPDC089569. Next base: position 7,457 of record NZ_JBNNVQ010000154.1, on the reverse strand, counting down.
GCCGTCGACCAGATCGCCACGATAACGTCCGCCGTCAGGCAGGCGGGCGTCTGGAGGCAGCGGCGATTCGCCGTCGCCGCAAGCGGTGAGCATCAGGGTCAAGGCAAGGAGTGCAAGTGAGCGCATAGCGGGTTCCGGACAATTAGGCGACCGAGTATGCCGCAGCTATGTGTCCATATACAGCCGGAGGAACAATGGGGGCGCGAAACAGCGTGAGCTGCTTCGCATCCGGGAAGGTTTACACGAAGCAGAGCGACAGAGGCTCGGCGATATACGCCGGTTTGTCCGAGCCTTCGATTTCCAGTGTGGCGGTGGCCTTGAGCAGCCATTGGCCGGGTTTCTTTTCGGTGACTTCGGTCAGATCGACCTTGAGGCGCACTTTCGAATTGACCTTGACCGGTTGAATGAATCGCACGCTGTCGAGGCCATAATTGACCACCATTTTCAGGCCTTCAGGGAGAACCAGGATGTCCTCCATCAATTTCGGAATCAGCGACAGCGACAGGAATCCGTGGGCAATGGTGCCGCCAAAAGGCGTTTGTGCTGCCTTGACCGGATCGACGTGGATGAACTGATAGTCCCCTGTGGCTTCGGCGAACAGGTTGATGCGCTCCTGATCGATCGTGAGCCAATCGGAACGTCCAAGTTCCTTGCCGACATAATCATTGAGCTCTGCAACTGGAACATACGGCATTGAGACTCTCCTTGGGTTCATCGGTTTTATAGTTTTGAAGTGGAGGGTGGCCTCCCGGATTACCAATGTAGATCAACATGGCTGAATGCTCCGGTCAACTGACCATGCTTTTGGCGAATGCCGGTCCATAGCGTCGGCATGCTTATAATGCCCGGGCCAATGCGGGTGACGGATTTAGCGGGAGATCAATAATGTTGTTACGTGGCCTGACCTGGCTGGTGCTGTTTCAATTGCTCGGCACCGCGATCAACCATTTATTTGTGCCGGTCCTGCCGGGACCGATTATCGGTCTGCTCTTGTTGCTGGTGTACCTGATCGCTCGTGGCCAGGTCGGTGAACCGCTGAATCAGGCGGCCGGCAGCCTGCTGCGTTACTTGCCGTTGCTGCTGGTGCCGCCGGCCGTGGGCGTGATGGTGTATGCCGCCGATATTGCCGCGGATTTCTGGGCCATCGTTGGCGCCCTGGTGTTGTCCTGTTTGCTTTCGATGGCGTTCGCCGGTGTGTTGATGCAGCGTCTGATCAAGCGACACGCTCACCCTGCCGAGGACAATCAATGACTTTCGACTGGCAAGGCGCCTGGACGTCGGTGATTCACCACCCGTTGTTCGGCATCGGTATCACCCTGGGTGCCTATCAGCTGGTGCTGGCGGCATTCGAGAAAACCCGCTGGATCTTTTTGCAGCCTGTGCTGGTCTCCATGATGCTGGTGATCGGTGTGCTGGTCAGTTGCGGGCTGACTTACGCCGAGTACCGCAAGAGCACCGAGATCCTCAGTATCCTGCTCGGTCCGGCAACGGTCGCGCTGGCGGTGCCGCTCTACCTCAACCTTCGGCGGATTCGACAGTTGTTCTGGCCGATTTTTACTACGCTGGTGATAGGTGGCGTGGTGGCCACCGGCATGGGCGTACTGCTGGGCTGGTGGTTCGGAGCCGAGCGCATGATCCTGATGACCATGGCACCCAAATCGGTGACTTCGCCGATTGCAATGCTGGTAGCGGAGCAGATCGGCGGTGTCGCCGCACTGGCGGCGGTGTTCGTGCTGATCACCGGAGTGATTGGCGCGATCTTCGGTCCGAGCCTGTTGAACCGGCTTGGCGTCCATAGCCCTGAAGCACGTGGCATGGCGCTGGGCATGACCGCCCACGCGGTCGGTACGGCGGTGGCCATGCAGGAAAGTGAGGAGTGCGGCGCCTTCGCGGCGTTGGCGATGAGTTTGATGGGCGTGGCCACGGCGGTGTTGCTGCCGTTGGCAGTGTCGATGGTGGTGTGAAGGAAATGTCTATGAGTCTGCCGCTTTTTCCGCTGAACACGGTGTTGTTCCCCGGCTGCATCCTCGATTTGCAGATTTTCGAGGCACGCTACCTGGACATGATCGGCCGCTGCATGAAACAGGGTGGTGGGTTCGGCGTGGTGTGCATCCTGGAAGGCGAAGAAGTCGGCATTGCCCCGGCAGGTTACGCATTGGTCGGGTGTGAAGCGCGGATCACCGATTTCAAGACGCAGGACAATGGCTTGCTGGGTATCCGGGTCGAGGGCGGGCGTCGATTCAACGTGTTGAGCACGCAAGTGCAGCGCGATCAGTTGATACTCGCCGAGGTCCAGTGGCTGGAAGAGGAACCCGAACAGCCTCTGCAGGACGAAGATGCCGATCTGGTCGCTCTGCTCAAGGCCCTGGCCGAACATCCGATGGTCGAAGCGCTGAACATGGGCACCGAGGCGACCGGTCAACAGTCGTTGGCCAATCAACTGGCCTACCTGCTGCCTTTCGCCGAGCTGGACAAGATCGACCTGCTGCAACTCGATGACCCGCAGCAACGCCTGGATGCGATTCAGGCGCTGCTGGATGAGTTGCAGGGGGAGCTATTTGCTTAGTTCCCCTGCGCTATTTCGTTTATTTCAAATTAGTTTAAATAACTGACAAAACTGACAGTAGCTGGATGGTTTTACACCGTTCTACGCTTGCCGTGCAAAAACGGAAAAGGCGCTTGGGCTGCTTCCTGGCTTTGCGCTTTTTTAACATTGAGCGAACGAGTGCGCGAAAATGGCAACGGGAACGGTTAAGTGGTTTAACGATGACAAGGGCTTTGGATTTATTACGCCGGATGATGGGAGTGCTGATCTTTTCGTGCATTTCAAGGCCATTAAAGGCAATGGCTTTAAAAGCCTGAAGGAAGGTCAGAAAGTTTCTTTCAATGCGGTGAAAGGGCAAAAAGGCATGCAGGCAGAGGAAGTGGAGCCCGCTTGATATCGGGCTCATGTGGTGGCTTTGACATAACCTGCGCTCCCCGCCGGAAGCAGGCTGATTCTCAAGGGAGAAATCCGTGAACCAGCAGCGCGATAAAATTGAAGAGTCAGTCAAAGTCACCGATTGCCTGGATGATGAGGTTCTATGTTTCTACGTCGATTCGTTCCAGTGCCCGCCTTGGCTGATTAAAGAAGGGCAGCGAGTCAGCTATGTCGTCGAGGTCGACGCCAACGGCAGGCGTTATGCGACAGACATCCGTATTGAAGATGACGAAGATCCGTCTACTGGCTAATAGGCATACCGCAACATCATCTGCGGCAAATGCCGCAACACGAAGAATCCGAACAGCGCTACCAGCGCGGGCAGTACCAGCCACCAGACCTTGGGCGGCATTGCATCAAGTGGGGTGCGGCGCTGGACCAGCCACAGGCTGGCTGCGCAGACACAGGCCGCGAGCATTGCGCCGGCCAGCACATCCGTCGGCCAGTGCGCCCCGAGATACACCCGTGACAGGGCAATCGCCATTGCCGGCAGACACCCCACCAGCAACCAGGTCAGGCGCATCCTCGGCGGTTGTCCCCGGCCCGCCAGTACGGCGAGGGTCAGGAACAGTGCAAAGGAGCCGGAGGCATGGCCGCTGGGCATGCTGTAGCTGGTCAGTGGGTCAGTCAGCACTTCCGGGCGCACGCGGGCGAAGAAGTTTTTACTGATGGTATTACCCAATGCGGTGAACAGTAATGTGCTGCACGCAAAAATTGCCTGTCGCCATTGCCGGGTGATCAACAGCAGTGCGACCAGCAGGGCGCTGAATACCAGCATGTTGCGAAACTCGCCGATCAGCGTGAACACCACGGCCACTTCATCCAGCATCGGGCTGCGATGTTCCTGTACCAGCGCCATCACCCCCTGATCGAGGGCAGCCAGGTGCGAATAGCCGATAAACAGTGCTGCCAGAATCAGAAAACTCATCCCGGTAATGAACATCGTTGCCTTGCGATGCCTGCGCAGGCTGCTTGCCGTGCTCAGTCCTATCATCAGGGCGATGCTGCCGGCCACGACTCCGGCCTGGGGCCAGAAACCCTCGGGCAGTGGCAAGCGGATCGCCGCACCGGTGGCCCAGCCCGGAAGCAGATAAGCCACCGACCACCCCGCGCTGGCCAGCAGGCTGACGGCGAAGAAGCGCGGGAACGGCATGTCGAACATCCCGGCCACCATTGGCAGCATGGGGCGCAATGGCCCGATAAAGCGCCCGACGAGCAGGCTGGCGATGCCATAGCGCTGGAAATACGTCTCGGCCCCGGCAATCCACTCCGGGTGATGGCGCAGCCCTGGCAGGCGCCGGATGTTCTGGTGGAAATGGCGCCCCAGGAAATACGAGATCACATCGCCCAGCGCGCCGGCGACGAAGGCCAGCAGCAGCGTTTCGCTCAATGACAGTGCGCCGCTGCCGGCCAGCACCGCCACGGCGAACAGCAGCACCGTGCCCGGTACGATCAGTCCGGCAATCGCCAGGCATTCGACGAAGGCCACGATGAAAACGGCGGCCGCCAGCCATTGCGGGTTGGCCGTCAACCAGGCAGTCACGCTATCGAGCCATGAGCCCATAAAAACAACTCCATCGAATATTCAGTTGGCCCTCTGTGGGAGCGAGCCTGCTCGCGATTGCGCCGTTTCAGTCAACGGTGATGTTGACAGAGCAGGCTTCATCGCGAGCAGGCTCGCTCCCACAGGGGAGATTCCTTCAGTTTCAATTTTCGGGGCAAAGTCAGGACAGCACAAAATAGTCGCGGCCTTCGACTTGCCCGCGCCGCAGGGGGTTGCGCGTGCAATAGGCGGCATAGGTCGCGTCGACGAAACGGTACATCAGGTGCTCGTCGCGTCCATGGGGGATGCCCAGGCGTGCGGCCTGGATGACATGGGTGGGCGTCTGGCCGACGTCTTCTACCAGTAGCACCTCATGATCGAAGCGCTTGGCGTCCCAGACCGGCACTTTCAAACCCAGCGATTTGCACAGCAAGGTCTGACCGGCACAGAGTTTTTGCGAGGGGCGGGGGTGGCCCTTGGCGTCAGGGTTGTTCAGCAGCATTTGCGCAAGGCTCGCCGGGCCGCTCAGTTCGTCGACCCACGGATAGGCGGACTTGATCAGTACCGCGTTACCAGGACCCTGGGCGCTGAAATTCAGGGAATCGCCACCGCGGGCGTAATACATATAAATGTGCCCGCCATCCAGAAACAAAGCCTTACGTTTTTCTGTGTAGCCCAGGGACGCGTGGCTGCCTTTTTCGGCGCAGTAGTAGGCTTCTGTCTCGATGATTCGAGCGCTGAGCCACAAATTACCGACCCGGTGACGAATGACTTTACCCAGTAGATCCCGGGCCAGCGTTTGCGCGTCGCGGTCGAAAAAAGCGTCCGGGAGCCCCTTGGGCAGGCTTGCAGCGGACGTTCGAACAGTCAGGTCGGTCATGATGAACGGCGATTATCAAGGCTGATTGAGTCGTGATGATAACAATTTGCAGCTTAATTCCGGCTGAACGTCGGTTAATTGCCCTCCGATTCGACCATCCGCCCGTCACCGCTGTTAGTCAGGAGGCACGACAGCTATAATCAGCCGCTTTACTCTTTACCAAGACCTTATCAAAGACCACGCCAGACCATGACTGAGTCCGTTCTTGACTACATGACCCGCCTGGGCGCCGCCGCCCGCGAGGCCTCCCGCGTCATCGGCCGTGCCAGCACTGCGCAGAAGAACCGTGCGCTGCAGGCTGCTGCCAATGCACTGGACGCTGCCCGCGCCGAGCTGACCGCTGCCAATGAACAGGATCTGGCGGCTGCTCGCGCCAATGGTCTGGAGCCGGCATTGATCGAACGCCTGGAACTGACCCCGGCCCGCATCGACGGCATGATCGTGGGCTTGCGTCAGGTCGCGGCCTTGCCGGATCCGGTCGGCGCGATTCGCGACATGAGCTATCGGCCGTCGGGTATTCAGGTCGGCAAGATGCGTGTGCCGTTGGGCGTGATCGGGATCATTTACGAATCGCGGCCGAACGTGACCATCGATGCCGCCAGCCTGTGCCTGAAGTCCGGCAACGCGACCATTTTGCGTGGTGGCTCCGAGGCCATTCACTCCAACCGCGCCATCGCCGCCTGCATCCAGCGCGGGCTGGCCGAAGCCGGTCTGCCGGCTGCCGTGGTGCAAGTGGTTGAAACCACTGACCGTGCCGCCGTTGGCGCGCTGATCACCCTGCCTGAATACGTCGATGTCATCGTGCCACGCGGTGGCCGAGGCCTGATCGAGCGGATCAGTCGCGATGCCCGCGTGCCGGTGATCAAGCATCTGGACGGTATTTGCCACGTTTACGTCAGTGCCCACGCCGATCTGCCCAAAGCCCGGCGCATTGCATTCAATGCCAAGACTTATCGCTATGGCATTTGCGGTGCAATGGAGACGCTGTTGGTCGATCAAATCGTTGCCAAAGATTTCCTGCCTGCGATGGCTGCACAGTTCCGCGAAAAAGGCGTCGAGCTGCGTGGCTGCGAGCGGACCCGGGCGATCATCGAGGCCCTGCCGGCCACCGAGCAGGACTGGAGCACCGAGTACCTGGCACCGATCCTGTCGATCCGCGTGGTTGACGGGCTGGAGCAGGCCATCGAGCACATCAACCATTACGGTTCTCACCACACCGATTCGATTGTCAGCGAGCACCAGGGCGAAACCCGGCGCTTCGTGGCTGAAGTCGACTCGTCCTCGGTGATGATCAATACCCCGACATGCTTCGCCGATGGCTTCGAATACGGTTTGGGTGCCGAGATCGGCATTTCTACTGATAAGCTGCACGCCCGCGGACCGGTTGGCCTCGAAGGGCTGACCTGCGAGAAGTACGTCGTGGTCGGTGATGGCCAGTTGCGCGGACAGGAGCCGGCCTGACTTGGGCGATCTCGACCCGTCAGCCCCGGTAAGCGCCAGCGCGTCTCGACCTCGACGCATCGGTGTACTGGGCGGAACCTTTGACCCGGTGCACATCGGTCACTTGCGTGGCGGGCTGGAAGTCGCCGAATCGCTGGCGCTCGATGAGCTGCGCCTGACACCCAGTGCCAGGCCGCCTCATCGGGATACGCCGCAGGTCTCGGCGAAGGACCGTCTGGCGATGGTCAAGCGCGCGGTGGCCGGAGTTGCACCGTTGGTGGTCGATGCCCGCGAATTGCAGCGGGACAAGCCCTCCTGGACCATCGACACCCTGGAACTGATGCGTGCTGAACTGGACGCCCATGACCAGGTTTTTCTGCTTTTGGGCTGGGACGCATTTTGCGGCCTGCCCACTTGGCACCGCTGGGAAGAGTTGCTCCAGCATTGCCACATCCTGGTGCTGCAACGCCCGGATGCCGACAGCGAACCGCCGGATGCCTTGCGCAACCTGCTGGCAGCGCGCTCGGTGAGCGACCCGCTAGCCCTCAAAGGGCCGAGCGCGACGCCAGGGACATCGCCCAGGTGATCGACAAGGTCCGCGCCGCCGAACAGGA